>JAHJHM010000127.1 GCA_018823915.1 Candidatus Omnitrophota bacterium | reverse complement strand
CCCGGAGCAGAAGGAGACTTTACTTCCTCTATTAAAATAGCGCATAAAATGGTATGGAAGTGGGGAATGGGCGAATCTGGATATATAGGAAATTTTCATGAATTATACTTCAACGATTATCAACAAATGCCTTTAATGTCTGAGGAAATGAAATCAAAATTAGATATAGAAACTCAAGAGATTCTTCAAAAATGCCTCAAAGAAACTGAAAAACTTCTCAACCGCGAATTAATCCTTCTTGATGCTCTCGCTAAAGAACTTCTTGAAAAAGAAGAATTGAACTATTTAGAATTAGATGAATTCTACAAAAAACATGGCAAAGCACATCCGACGAGTTCTTCTCTTTAGCATTTCAATCACTTTTCTTGTTTCCTGCTCTATTTCTCCTACATATCCCCGCAAAGAAATTGAAAAAGTGATAAAAAATATGTGCGAAGATGAGTTTAACATAGATGTAAATGTCTGGGATGTGGGAGATACGGTATGGATTTACGCCCCTTTAAAAATTATCAATGAAGATGGCCAGTGGAACATAACTAAAGACGGCCGGTGGAATGAAGATATTTCAAAAAATACAAGAATAATCCATTCTTCTTTAAACAGAATTTTCTTAAATATAGATAAGCCTCCCAAATTCTACTGTTTTGTTATGTCAGATATAGAAAAAATCGGTATAGATTGGTACACTATAGTATTCATCCCTGATATAGTAAGATATACAATAGAAAGCTATACGACAGGGCACGTTTCTACAGAAAAAATGAATGAAAGAACTTTTTCTTCGCCATCTGAAAATCCCCAAGCTCTGGGCGATAAAGTTGGTGAACATATTCAAAAATACGATATTACTATGGGAGAATTTATCTCTTATCTAGTAAAACAAAGCATGGAAAGAAAATTTACTGCCCCTGAGGTTAAAGATAATTTTCAAGTAAACGACTTACGCGCTTACTATCTTAATGGTAAATTAGGAATAATTTTTGATATTATGATTAAAGAATATAAGGAAGGTTTGCCGGAACCTTTTGAAGAAGCAAAAAAAGCAGTAAAGAAATTTTTAAAGATTTATGATTCCTCTGGAGATATTGTAGAAATAGAAATATTTGATACCTTCAACAAGAAAAGGCGGTTTTATTCCAGAGGAGCCCTTTTCGAATGAAACTCCCCGATAAATAGTCCAACAGGACACTCTATTGAGTAGTCCAACAGGACACCCTGCTGGGTAGTAAGTGAAGTACATTCTATTGCAAATTGCAAAATGCAAAGTGAAAAATGCAAAATAAACTTAAAAGAAATAGCAAAACTAATGGAGATTATTGCAAAGTCAGTAATTACGACAAAGAAAAATAAGTAATTTTAACTTGCTTGTGCCCGTTAGGGTATGCAATTTGCAGTTTGCAGTTTGCATTTTGCACTGAATATTCAGAAAAATTTAGACGTGGTTCACTGAATATTTACATTAATTTAACTTCTTAGCTACTCGAACAGCTTCGATGCTGTCGTTAGCATATTCAGCGCCTATTGACCGAGCAAAACTCCTGGTTACCACAGCTCCACCTACTATGAATCTACAATTTAACCCTTGTCTCTTGGCTTCATCAATAACTTCCTTCATATTAACCATTGTAGTAGTCATCAAAGAAGAAAGGCCTACTATCGAAAACTTTTGACGTTTAATCTCTTTAATAATTCTTTCCGCTGAAACATCTTTACCTAAATCAACAACATCAAAGCCGTAATTCTTTAACATAAGAGCTACGATGTTCTTGCCGATATCGTGGATGTCACCTTTCACTGTAGCCAGAAAAACAACAGTCTTCTTCCCTCTTTTTAAATCATCCTCTTTAAGGTAGGGTTGGAGCTCTAAAAGAGCCAACTTCATAGTTTCAGCACTAGCAATAAGCTGAGGCAAAAAGTATTCTTTCTTATCAAATAAATCTCCTACCTTATTAATGGCCGGAATCATTACTTTACGTACAAATTCACTAGCCTTACAATCAAAAGATACAGCCTCTCTTGTAAACTCTTTAACATCTTCTCTGTTGCCTTCGATGATAGCCTGAAAAACCTTCTCTTCTGCTGAAAGGGAAATCTTAACTTCCTTTTTCTCTTTCGGAGCTTTACTAAAATAAGCCAAGAAAGCCTTAGCATCCTTATCCTTGCCTAGTAGAAGACTCTCAGCCAACTTTGAATATCTAACCTTTAGTTTTGACGGATTAGCGATAGCTAGGCTCAAGCCCTTCTTTTTGGCTAAAGCCAAAAAGGCCGCATTAATTATATTTCTTTTGGGCAGACCAAAAGAAATATTAGAAAGACCGACAACACTATTGCACTTAACATTATTGGAAACCCAGTCTATTGTTTTTAAGGTCTCCAGGGCTGCCTTTGGATGTGAAGATACAGCTAAAGTCATTGCATCGACAATAATATCATCCTTAGAGAATCCTATCTTTTTTGCCTCTTTAAGGATATCTAGGATAATCTTTTTCCTCTCCTGAAAACTCTTAGGTAGACTCTTGCCCTCAAGAGGAAGAAGAATAAACATCGCTCCGTATTTAGCAGCTAACGAAAGCAGCTTTTTTAATTTATTCTTCTGGCCGCTTATAGAATTAATTAAAGCTCTTCCCGGATAAACTCGTAAAGCTGTTTCTATCGCTTCACCTCTTGAAGAATCAATAACCAAAGGAAGACTAGAGTTAACTGCTAACATGTTAATAATCCTCTTAAGAGTCTTAACCTCATCTATGCCGGCAATTCCAACATTAACATCTAACAAAGAGGCTCCGGCTTTCTCCTGCTCTTTTGCTAAATAACGAATAAAAGAAGTTTTTCCCTGGCGTAATTCTTTTTGCAAAATCTTCTTGCCGGTAGGATTAATTGCTTCTCCTATAATAGTGAGAGATTTCCTGCCTTTAAGAATAACGCTCCTTCTAGCAGAGCTTAACAAGCCAACACTCTTCTTTGATAATGCAACCGGCTTTAAGCCAGAGACCTCTCTTTTTACCTTCCTTATATGTTCTGGTGTAGTACCGCAGCATCCTCCCAATAAGCTTGCTCCAGCTGAAACCAACTCTTTAGCAAAAGAAGCAAACTTCTCGGGGCCCATATCAAAAGAAATCTTACCCTTTACTAATTTCGGCATACCGGCATTAGGTTTTGCTATAAGAGGAACTTTGGCATAAGGCTTCATTGCTTTGATAAATTTAACCATCTGCCCAGGACCAGCAGAACAATTGCAGCCAACAGCATCAGCACCTAAACTCTGTAAGGTATTCAAAGCTGTTAAGGGATCAGTTCCATTGAGAGTCCGGCCATCTAACTCATAGGTCATTGTTACCATCGTAAACTTATCAGTAAGTTCTTTTACCGCTATGAGGGCGGCCCTGGCCTCTTGGATGTCCATCATAGTCTCAATGATAAAAAGATCCACCCCGGCTAAAAGCAAACCCTTTGCCTGCTCTTTGAAAATCTCAACTGCCTCTTCAAACTTAAGCGGCCCGAAAGGTTCTACAAATTTACCCGTAGGGCCAATACCACCAGCCACTAAGGCTTTATTCTTAACGGCTTTTTTAGCAATTAAAGCAAGATCCTTATTGACCTTGCCTACATTATAATTACCATAGAATTTGAGTTTAATCCTATTAGCGCCAAAGGTAGAAGTATAAACTATCTCTGCTCCGGCCTTTTGGTAGTCAGCATGAATTGCCGAGATAACTTTAGGGTTCCTAAGGCACCAAACTTCAGGCGATACTCCACTGGGCATACCTCTTTTCTGTAACTGTGTCCCAGTAGCCCCATCAAGGACTAAAACTCTATTATTTAAAAGCTTAATTTTATTCTTCATTTTCCCCTTTTATTCCTTATTTTCTTGCTTAAATCCAATCCCGGCGACTGCAGTAACTGATTTTTCAGGAATAAGCACATACTTATTACTTAGGCTAATTCCCAGTTGCCCTAACTTTAGGATATCATAAATAATTTTCTGATTCTTCAATGAGAAATCACCATAACCGGCAGAAAAACGTCTTGGGGTTAACTGTTTATTTTCTCTAGAAAGCTGCCGATTAAAGTAATTAATAATCCAACTAAGTGCACCATCAGTCATCTCACTAGCTACAGCATCAAAAACTACAGCTGCAGTTACATTTTTACCAGTAGAGTTTTTGGAAACTGCCTCAACTATTTTTAAACCGGAGGTAGCTGCCATCAAAAGAACTTCTTTTGAATCAACTAGAAATTTTGCTAAAGACTCGCTTGCAAAAGTGATCCCTTCTGCAAGTATAATTTTAGAAGCTTCTATTTTATTTATAGGAAGTATTGCTCCTACACCCCTTAGCTCAACAATCTCTAAGGCTTTTTCGATATAGCCTTCAACCTCATCAAGCTGCTTGCCGTTAAGTTTGGTTATACCCTTGGAATAACCAAGACGGCTATATATTTTATCTTTGGGAGTAAAAATAGTTATCTGATTAAAGTATTCTATCTGCATGCTTTAGAAAGAAGGGGCAGAATAAAAATTAGGATCAAAACTAAATTTCAGTTCCTTTCTCAATATAGGGGAGGATTTTTCTCTTCTCTTCCAGGGGCCGCCCTTTAACTTCAATAGTGATAGATTCGCTTTTGAATTTTTTGCCCCTATCTTCCAAAACCGCTTCTTTTATGGTAAACGCACCGGGATTAGGAGCAAAAAGTTGGTAGACTAAATTATGTATTACTTTTTTTCTTCCTTGTTTAAAAGCATAATTTTTTGATCGGCTTTGAGAAATAACTTTAAAATCTTTAAATTCAGGTAGGGTTAACTCCGGCTGAGTAAAACTCCCCTCAATCTTTATTCTGTAAGTAAAAACCTCTCCTGTTTCCACCTTATCTTTGCTCACCTTCACCTCTATTACTTCTTCATCTTGAGAGAAACTCAAAAAAGTAAAAAGTAAAAAAATAATTAATGACAAATTAAATAATCTTAACATGCCTGCCCTCTACTTTTAATTTATTCTCAACAAATAATTTTACTGCTTGGGGGTATAGTTTATGCTCTAACTTATGAACTTTAGATTCCAATTCTTCTAAACTCATCCCTTCGGTTATTCTTACAGCTGCCTGCAAAATTATCGGGCCATGGTCAACTTTCTCATCCACAAAATGAACGGTAACTCCAGTCACTCGACAGCCATATTTAAATGCTCGGCCTACTCCTTCTATTCCCTTAAAGGCAGGTAAAATTGTCGGATGAATATTTAAAATTTTGTTTTTAAAACTCTTTACGAAGTAAGGAGTGAAAACACGCATAAATCCGGCTAAAACTACTAGATTTACCTTCTCTTTCCTTAAAATTTTCACTATCCCTTTATCGAATTCTAACCGCGACTTAAACTGCTTAGGGTCAATAAATATATCCCTTATGCCAAACTTTTTTGCCCTTACTCTTACATCGGCAGTTTCTTTATCTGTAATCAACAGCTTTAAATTTGCCTTTACATATCTTTTTTTTATGGCTCTGGCTATCGCCTCAAAATTTGTCCCTCTCCCTGAAGCTAAAACTGCTATATTCATATAACGCAGATAGTCACAGACTAGAAATTTACCCAGCCTTTTGCGCAATTCTTAAGTCTTAAACCACATACATTCTGTAGGCTATAAACTATCAACTATGAGCTATGAACTGTAAATTTCATTATACACTTAGTAGGACATTTATTCTTTGCCTCTTCTAAAGGTTCATTCTCTACTATCTTTTTATACTCTATAAAAGCAAGGTTATCTTTTAAATAAAATGGTGAATTTTCACCTTTAGTACATATCCCGCAAGCAATACAGCCGCGGCTGCATACTTTCTTTACATTAACTCCCTTTTCCCTGTTGTTGCAGGCAATATAGTAATAAGTATCTAAATTCTCCGCCAAAGGCAAAAGTTCAAAAAGATTGCTCGGGCAAGCAGGTAGACACTTTCCACAACCAATACACTTTTCTATATCCACATAAACCTTTCCCTTGGCAACAGTAATTGCTCCCGGAGGACAGACTGCTTCGCAATCACCAAAACCAAAGCAGCCATATAAACAATCGATCGCTCCTCCGATTAAATCTGCCGCCTTACAAGTCTTTGGCCCCTGATAAAGACAAGAAACTTTTTTCTCCTTATCATCCGCTCCACAACGGCATACAGCTACTGATTTCCTCTTGACTACGCTTGTCTCTATTCCTAAAGCCTTAGCTATCTCTTTATTCATTCCTTCCCCCGCAGGAAGACACCCAGAAAAAATTTTCCCTTCTTTTACTACTGCCTGCGCAAATACCCTACATCCACTAACTCCACAGGCACCGCAATTTAGGCCCGGTAAAATACTTAAAATTTTCTCTATCCGGGCATCCTCCTTGACTTTTAATTTTTTACTCAAAAAAGCCAAAAGAAGAGAGAAGCTAAATCCTGTTAATCCTAAAACCAACAATGAAGCCTGTACTTCCTTCATTTTTCTCTATTCCTCAGGAGCTAATTAATCCCGAAAAACCCATAAATACAAGAGCAAGCAAACCGGCGATGATTAAAGTAAGCGCTGCGCCTCTAAACGCATAGGGAATATCAGCGTAATTCACTTCTTCTCTTATTCCTGCCATAATTAAAAGAACAAGAGAAAATCCTATCCCACCAGAAAAACCAAATACTACTGATTCTAGAAAATCATAATTCCTTGTTACCATAAAAAGAGCAGCACCTAAAATAGCGCAGTTAGTAGTAATTAACGGTAAATATATCCCTAATGATTGATATAGGGACGGAGAAAATTTTCTTATGAACATCTCGACAATCTGAACCAAAGAAGCAATTACCAGAATAAAAATTACGTATTCTAAAAATAGTAAACCGAATCTCTCCAAAAGGAAATGATAGATTAACCAACTTATACTGGTAGCAAGAGTCATTACAAAGGTAACAGCCATGCCCATCCCAAAAGCAGATTCTAATTTTCCGGAAACACCCAAAAAAGGGCAAATCCCTAGAAAGTAAGTTAGAACAAGATTATTTACTAATACCGTAGAAATAAATATTAAAATTAAATTCTTCATCTTTTACTTAATCCTTAATCCTTAATCCTTAATTCTTAATTCTAATCTATTCATCACCGCTACTAAAAACCCTAGCACCAAAAATGCTCCCGCGGGCAGAATCATTATTATTAAAGGATTGTATTCAGGAGGCATCATCTTTACACCTAACAAACTCCCGAAACCAAGGATCTCCCTTATTGAACCAAGAAGAAATAATCCCCACATAAATCCTAAACCCATCCCTAAAGCATCAAGCAATGAAACCAATACACTATTTTTAGAAGCAAAGGCTTCACATCTTCCAAGAATAATGCAATTAACCACAATTAAAGGAAGGTAGGGGCCGAGGGCACGGCTAATTTGAGGAAAATTTGCTTTAAAAAATATATCTACAACAGTAACAAAAGTAGCGATAATTACGGTATAAACAGCAATGCGCACTTGAGGAGGAATAACTTTCTTTATCAAAGAAACAACCAAGGAGGAGAAAAAAAGGACAAAAATAACTGCTAAGCCCATAGAGATTCCGTTTATTGCCGAAGTAGTTACCGCCAAGGCCGGACACATCCCCAACAGTTGCCTTAAAATTGGATGTTCCTTCCACAAACCTTTAATAAATTCCTTTTTCATTTTAATTTTTGATTCTATAATCTCAGCCATAAACTATAAACTATCAGCCATAAACTACCCCTTTAATTCTTCTCTTAGCTCCTCTATCCTCTTATTCAAAATATTCACTACTGCCTTGGATGTGACAGTCGCTCCAGTAATTGCCATTATCTGATTATCTTTCTCTACTTCTTCCTTTACATATTCTATTTTGGGAATTACAGTTAACTTTTTAAACTGCTCCATGAAAAGAGCCTCTGTAATTCTTGCTCCTAATCCAGGGGTTTCTACTGATTCCACTACTTCTATACCTTCTAATTTTTCTAAAGATGAGTCAACCACGGCTAAAATTTTTATCTTTCCCTGATAGCCTTGGCCTTGGGCCAAAAAAGCATAGCCAACCGAATTATCCTGCTCATCAAAAAGTTTATACACAACCTCGTCTTTTAATTTGATCTCCTCTACCCTTTTAGCGCAAGGGGCTAATTTAGAAATCCCCTCTTCAATTGCCCTTTTAGCATTCATCTCTATTTTTTCTTTGGCTACACTAAAAACAAAAGAAAGAAAAAAAGCACAAATTAAACATATAACGGTTAAAACTACTATTATTTTAAATGCCTCTTTCACTCTCCAAATCTCCTCGGCCTAGTAAGCCTATTTATCAAGGGAGTAGCCGCATTCATAAAAAGAATTGCATACATAACTCCCTCAGGAAGCCCGCTAAAATATCTTGTAATCATTATTAGAATTGCGCAACCCACTCCAAAGACATATCTTCCTTTTTTAGTCATCGGAGTAGTTACAGGGTCGGTTGCCATAAAAAAAGCACCTAAAAGTAACCCTCCGCTAAATAGATGAAACAAAAATGAACCATTTGAATGATTAGCGAAATAAAAAATTGAGGAAATGATTAATGTGGCGCATAATAAGCTCAAAGGGATGCGCCAATCAGCGATTTTTCTTGCCAGAAGATATACCCCTCCTACAATCAAACAAATTGCTGATGTTTCTCCTAAGCTTCCTGCTGTATTACCCCAGAATAAATCTATCGTGGGAGATGAGCTTAAATGGGCGCTAAATTTCCTTAAAGCAAGAGGAGTAGCGGCAGTCACAGCATCTAAAGAATAGGGCTTAATAAACGTAGTGAGCATCTTAGGATATGCTGCCGCAAGGAATGCTCTTGCTATTAAGGCAGGATTAAATATATTTGAGCCCAAACCGCCAAAAATCTGCTTGCCTACTAAAATAGCGAATATAGAACCTAAACTAGCAGCATACCAAGCGGTTGAAGGAGGCAAAATCAAAGCTAGAAGCAAACCAGTTAAGGCAGCACTAAAATCTTTAATTGCCGAGGGCCGTTTTCTTATTCTTAAAATTATACTTTCAGTAGCTACCGCGGTTAATACGCAATTTAGAATAAGGAATATCGCCCTATACTTAAAAAGAATTACCGATGCAATAACAGCAGGAAGCAGCGCAAAAATAACCTGACGCATTACCCAAGAAGTATTTATCGTTGATCTTAAATGAGGCGAGTTGCTTATTATTAATTTCATACTAGCAGTTATGCGTTATGACTTATGATTTTTTACTCAGCGCTAAGCACTGAATACTGGATGCTGAATCCTTAATCCTTCCTCGAAGTATATTTCTTCCCTACTTTTATATAATGCACTAGAGGTATCTTTGCCGGACAAACATAGTTACAGCAGCCGCACTCAATACAATCGGCAATGCTAAAATCATCTAAGGCAGCAAATTCTTCCTTTTTTATTCTCCTGGCTAGCTCCAAAGGCAGGAGATTCATCGGACAAGAATCTACGCATCTTGCGCATTTAATACAAGGGTCTTCTTCTGCAATATCTAAATTCTTGCTTAAAAACAAAAATCCACCAGTACCTTTTAAAATAGGATAATCCAAACCATCTAAAGCTACTCCCATCATCGGACCGCCACAGATAATCTTTCTTGGTTCATGCTTAAATTTTAGATACCCCGCATCAAAAAGTTCTTTCAAGGTTGTTCCTATCTTTACCCGTATGTTTTTTGGAGTTGCTATCGCGTCTCCAGCAAAACTTACTAATCGTTCGATTAACGGCTTATTTAGATAAACTGCCTCATAAACTGCGAAAGCTGTGGCGACATTACAAACCAAACACCCAACATCAAAAGGAAGTCTCCCCGAAGGGACTTTTCGCCTGGTAACAGAATAGATCAGTTGTTTTTCCGCGCCTTGCGGATAAGCAGTTTTTAAAATAGCTGATTTGGTTTTAGGCAAATTAACTCGTTTAGTGCTTATTAAAAGATTTAATTTTTTGACTACTTCGGTTTTATTATCTTCTAGGGCAAAAATTACTTCATCCGGTTCGATGATTTTACAAATTATCTCTATCCCCTTGAATATCTCTCTTAGATTCTCTATCATTAAGCGATAATCACAAGCCAAATAAGGTTCACACTCGCAGCCATTAATAATCAAAGTATTAATTTTTTTAGGCGGGTTTAACTTTACATGAGTAGGGAAAGCCGCGCCTCCTAAACCCACGATGCCGCTATTTTTGATAATTTCCCGCAATTCTTCTTTGTCCAAACTTTCTACATTCTTCCTATAAGAATATTCTTTTTCTTGCGCCTGGCACTCCAGGATAATACATTTTGCCCTTTTTAAACTAGGATGACACCCTTCTGTTATATTTAAAATCTTTCCTCTTTTAGGCGAATGAAGCCTTGCTGAAATGAACCCATCTTCTTTGGCAAGCAGGTCTGCTTCTTCTACTATATCGGCTATGTTTACGCAAGGCAAAGACGGCCTTCCTGTGTGTTGAGACAAAGGAAGATATAGTTTCTTAGGATTAAGAAACCCCTCTGTTGCCAAGCCAACTTGAGGCTGTTTATGTTCTTCTATCTTGATCATTATCTTGGATTAAAGGGGGGATTAAAGGGGACAGACACTTTTTTATTCAATAAAAAAGTGTCTGTCCCCTTTAATCGTCTGTCCCCTTTAATCAAGCAGGGAAATTGCCTGAGGTAGATTGACTCTTTCTTCATACAAAGCTTTTCCGGCAATTATTCCCCAAACAAAAGGTGCTTCTTTTTTTATGTTTTTAATATCCTCCAGGCAAGACACTCCTCCTGAAACTATAAGATTTATCCCGCCCCTTGTAAAGCTTCGTTCTTTCGAACAAAGGGCGGGGTTTATTTTTTCAAATATGGCAAGTTTCTTTATCGCTTCCAAATTTACTCCCTGCAATGTCCCATCGCGAGAAATGTCAGTATAAATTACCCACTTTACCCCTTTATCCTGAAGGTATTTTATAAAATCTAACCCTCTAAGCTCTGTTTTTCTCTGCCACCCTTCTACGGCCACAAACGCGTCAATGACATCCGCACTAACCGCTACTCTATCTCTGCCTAAAGAAAGCATCAAATCTTCAAGGAATCTCTCATCTAATCCTTTTGTCCCTATTATCAAACGTTTAGCTCCCATCTGAATTAACTCTTCCGCGCGCCTTAAATCTCTTATCCCTCCTCCTATTTCTACGTCTATGTTCACTTCTTTTAAAATCTCTCTAATAATTTCTACATTGTCTCCTTCACTTAAAGCCGCAGAAAGATCGACAAGATGAAGAAGCCTCGCTCCTTCTTTGGCCCATTTTCTTGCTATTTCTATAGGGTTCGCACTATAAACCTTAGAGAAATCCGGGCTTCCCCGCATAAAACGAACCACATTTCCTTTCCACAAATCAATAGCGGGAATAATTATCATACTGTTATTTCTAAAAGTTTATAGTTTATGGTGTATGGTTTATAGCTATAAACTACCTTTCGTCTTTAATCAATCTTTCCTTTAGTTGTAGGTACCCCTTTTTTCCTTTTTTCTATTCTCACTGCCGCACATAGGGCTATGCTTAAAGCCTTAAAGCAAGCCTCTATAATATGGTGGTAATCCTCACCTTCGGAAATATCCAAATGAACACTTATTCCGGAATGATCTACAAATGCTCTTAGGAATTGTTTGAAATGGGAAAAAGTATAGTTTCTATCATCAATAATTTTTAATTTATCAGGCCTTACTTTAAGATAAGGCCTTCCGCTAATATCTAAAACGCACCTAATCAAGGCTTCGTCCATACAAACAAAACTAAATCCAAAACGGGATATTTTTTCTTTATTGCCTAAAGACTTTAAAAAAGTACATCCTAAAGCAATCCCTAAATCCTCGTTGACATGATGGATGTCCACGCCTAAATCACCCCTAGCTTTTATTTTCAAATCAAAAATTCCATGCTTACCAAATAAAGAAAGCATGTGGTTTAGGAAATCTACCCCTGTATCTATCCTGTGTTTCCCCTCACCATCAAGATTCAATTCCACAGTTATATCCACTTCTTTAGTTTTTCGTCTTATTCTTGCTTTTCTCATATCCCCCCTCTTTTTTATCCTTTGAAAATATTAAGACTTTTGAATTTTGATGGTTCGACTTCGCTCGCCATCTACCCTGAGTGTAATCAAATGGTTGATTTAAACTTTTGCATTTTTCATTTTGCATTTTGAACTCTGGAGTTTTCCGGTCAGAAAAAAATAGGAAAACTCCAGTCATAGCCTCTTCCTAACACTCTCTATATGCTTATTCATTCCCTCTAAGGAGGCGATTTTCTCTAAAGCTCCTATTTCCTCCTGCAATGCCTTTTTAGTATAACTTATAATATGAACCTCTTTAAGAAACTCTCTCACAGAAAGAGAAGAGAAAAAACGAGCCGTACCGGAAGTAGGCAAAATATGGCTGGGGCCGGCAGTATAATCTCCTAAAGCTACAGGGGTATTCTCTCCTAAAAAGATTGCCCCCGCGTTCTTAATCTTTTTTAAAACCAAAGAAGGTTTCTTGGTAAGAATTTCCAAGTGCTCGGGAGAAATTCTATTCACTGCCGCAGCAGCACCATCTAAATTTCTCACTCGCAAAATAAACCCTCCAATCCTCTTCTTTCTTAACTCTCTTATTATCTTACGGGAATTAGTAACCACAATGCCTACGCCGCCGGAATGTTCCATTTGAGCGTCTAAGTCAGCAGTAAGATAATCTAGATTCGCGTCCTTAGAAGCAAGGATTACTACCTCTGATGGCCCGGCAAGCATATCAATGCCCACTTCTCCAAAAACTTGTCGTTTTGCCTCTGTAACAAATTCATTTCCTGGGCCGATAATTTTATCTACCTTTCTGATTGTCTTCGTTCCATAAGCTAAAGCGGCGATTGCCTGAGCTCCTCCTACGCGATAAATCTCTTTTATCTTAAGCAAAGATGCAACAGCAAGAATAAAAGGGTTTATGCTTTTATCTAAAGCGGCGGGTGAGGTTAAAACTATGTCTTTTACTCCTGCAACCCGCGCGGGAATAACAGACATATAAACTGTAGAAATTAAGGGAGCAGTACCGGCGGGAATATATATCCCTATTCTTTCCAAAGGAATATAGCGGGTAATGAGAACCTTGCCATTTGCCTCTTTAAGCCTTTGCGTCTTAGGCAATTGCTCTTTATAAAACTTAGTTACATTATCTATAGCGAACTTGAAAGAAGAAATTAAAGAAGAATCTAACGCGTTAAAGGCCGCGCTTATCTCTACCTCACTCACCCTTAGCTCATTGGGAGAAATTTTAACTTTATCAAATTTTCTTGTATACTCTCCTAAAGCATCATCTCCTCTTTCTTTAACATTTTTTATGATTTTATTTACCCGTTCATTTATCTTATTTTTCTTTGCTCTCTTTTTTAAAATTAGCTTTTCCAGACTATCTAAATTTCTTACTACTCTCATTAGATTAAATACCTCAATAAATTTAGAGGACAAGGCATGCCTTGTCCCTACTGCCTATTTAAGAATCCGACAAGATTCTTTTCAACCTTTTCTCTAAAATTTTCCTGTTTTTTTTCTATAATACCCTGAACTAAGCTATCTCTGCCGCCGCCTTTTAAAAATAATTCTTTCTCGAAAAGAGAAATAAATTTCTTGCAGCTAAAACCTTTATCCACGATATCATCACTCATCGCGCAAACAAAAATGCTCTTTTTGGAAAGCAAGCTATAGAAAAAAACAAACAAAGAGCTAATTTGTTTGCGCGATAAATCATAAAGGCACAGGAGGCTTTCTTTGCTAGCTCCTGGTAACTCATACACTAACACATTTACTCCCTCTACGGTTTTTTTATTTTTAACAATATCCTTTATCGAGAATGTTAGAATCTCTTTATTTAATACTTCCACCTTCTCTTTTTCTTTTTTAAGTTCTTCTTTAAGTTTCTTTGTAAAATTTGGTAAATCCTGGGGATTGCAGTTCAACACATCCGCAACATCTTTTATGTTTGTTTCTAAAATTTGGAAATGACTGTATGCTTTCTCACCCACTACTGCCTCTATCCTTCTTATCCCGCTGCTTATCGAAGATTCGGAAATAATGGAGAAAAGCCCAATCCCGGAAGTATTCTCAAGATGCGTTCCCGCGCACAGTTCCTTACTGAGATTAGATATAGAAACGACTCTTACATATTCGGCATATTTATCTTTAAAAAAAGCTAAAGCCCCCTGCTTTCTTGCTTCCTCTTGGGACATAATATATTTTTCAACCTTACTCCCTCTTAATATATACTTATTTACTAACTGCTCGATTTCTTTTAAGTTAATTTTTCTAATACCTTCAAAATGCGTAAAATCAAAACGCAGCCTATCATCGTCAACCAACGAACCCTGTTGGGCAACATGGGCGCCCAATGTTACCCTTAATGCCGCCTGGAGAAGATGAGCAGCAGTGTGCGCGCGAGATATCGCTCTTCTTCTTTTTACCTCTACCATTGCGTTAACAATTTCGCCACTTTGGATTTTCCCATTTATCATTCTTCCTTTATGAATGATAGCATCTGCCAACCTAAACACTTCATCAACCAAAAACTCTCCTCTTTGGGTTTTAATGATCCCTCTATCAGATAATTGCCCGCCGCTTTCAGGATAAAAAGGTGTTTCCTTCAAAATAATTAAGCCTCCCTCGCCTTCGGCAAGAACCTCAACATCCTTTTCGCCCTTTCTGATTAATAGAACGAGGGCTTGGTGAATTGTGCAATCGTATCCCACAAATTTTGTTTTATTCTCTTTAAGAATTTTAATACCTGGAGAATCTTTTAAAAAAACACTATCCACAAAACTGCTCCTCTTACGGGAACGCTCCTGCTGATCTTTTAATAATACCTCAAACCCCTGGGCGTCTATTTTCATGTTGTGAGCCCATGCAATCTCTCTACTTAACTCTAAGGGAAACCCATAAGTATCATGGAACTGGAATAACTCAGGAGCTCCCACTATATCCTTATTTTCTTTTTTTAAACCGTCAATAATTACTGAGAACTGCTGTTTTACGTTTTCTAAAGTGAGAAGAAATCTTTCTTCTTCCACGCGAATTACCCTGCTAATGACTTCTTTCTTTTCATTAATTTCCGGGTAAGGCTCCTTCATCAACTCGGCAAAGCAACTGACTAATTCATAAAGAAAAGCCTTACGCCTTCCCAGAAGATGCCCTTTCCATACAGCTTTTCTGATAATTTTTCTTACCACATAACCTCTTTCCTCATTTGTTGGATACACTCCATCAGCAATGGCAAAAGTTGCTGCCCGCGTATGATCGGTAATAGCATTTATTGAATTCGTAGTTCGTAGTTCGCCTGCCCTGAGCGCAATCGGAGGGTAGTTCGTAGTTCGTAGTAATTCTTTTACAAACTCTACCGCGGGAGATAAAATATCGATTTCAAAATTAGTGTTTTTGCCCTGCAAAACAGAAGCCATCCTCTCTATCCCCATTCCAGTATCAATATTCCTCTGAGGAAGAGGTTCCAATTTGTTTTCCCCTACACGATTAAACTGAGTAAAAACTAAATTCCAAACTTCCACAAACCTCCCGCAGTCACAAGCAGGATTACATTCTCCTCTTCCGCACCCGCTAATTTCTCCCTTATCAAAGAAAATTTCTGAACACGGGCCGCAAGGGCCGTTAGGTCCAAGGGCAGGAGCATTAGCCGGCCAAAAATTACTTGCTTCTGCCAACTTAACTATTCTATCTTGGGAAACACCGATATAATCTTTCCAGATTCGGTAAGCTTGCTCATCCAGCTTGTAAACAGAAATCCACAAATCCTCTTGTTTTATGTTCAAATGTTGAGTGAGAAATCCCCATGCAAATTCTATTGCTTCTTTTTTAAAGTAGTCACCAAAAGAAAAATTGCCTAACACTTCAAAAAAAGTATGGTGATAAGCGGTTTTGCCTACTTTTAAGAGATCGTCCGTGCGCAAACACTTCTGAACCGAGGCCGCGCGTTGACAATCCTTTCTTTCTCCCAAAAAATAAGGTTTAAACTGATTCATCCCTGCGCAAGTAAAAAAAATGGTGGGGTCATCAGGGACTAAACTATCCGAAGGATAAATTTTGTGGCCTTTGCTTTTAAAAAACTCTAAAAAAGTCTTTCTTAAATCATCTGTCTTCATTATTCCACAACTCCCAAATTCTGCATCTCTTTTTGAATTTCGTCCTGGTCAAAGCCTCTTGAAATTAAATAGTTTAAAATTTTCTGATATTTTTGCGGCCCTTTATAATAATCAATCTTTTTTTCTACTAATTCTCTAATTTTTTCCTTAAAATCGTATTTTTTTAAACTTTCCTCAATTAAACTCTGCTCAATCCCTAGCTTTTTAAGCATAAATTCAATTCTTCTCCTTCCATACCCCTTCTGCAAAGAAGAAAAAATAGCTGTCCGCGCGAACTCCTCATCATTAATATAATTCTTTTCCTCCAGATAATCTAATGTTCCCTCTATTAGGGATGACGGATATCCTTTTTCCTTCAGACGGGAGATAATTTCCTCTCTGCTTCGCGGCCTATACCTTAGGAGAAGAAAAGAATAATTTAGCGCTTTCGCAAGAAGCGAGCCTTCACTGACTTTTTTCATACGCGGGCTTTCGCTGATTTCCTAAACTCCGTTTACCGTCACGGTTTCATCTGTAATTATTTGCGTTTCAATTAGTTCACAACTATGAACTATGAACTTTATCCATCTACATCTTTAAGAACGATGTACCCTCGATTTGTCTTTAAAAGGCATGGCCCTTTTATTTCAGAAGTAATAGAAACAAAATCCTGACTGTTCTTCACTTCTTTTTGCTCTATTTTAGTAATTACATCTCCTACCTGTAAACCACACCTTTGGGCAGAAGAATCATCTTCAATATAAGTAATTACTACCCCCTCAATCCCCCTCAATCTAAACCTTTGCTTATGAATAGCAGTTAAATCTTCGACTTTCATACCTCTAAAAGTTACTCCGCCTTCAACCCCTAACTCTTCCAAGCCTTCTAAATCCTTGGGCCTTTTACCTATTTTTACCGAGACAATCATCTTTTTACCATCACGAATTGCTTCCACAGGAAGAATCTTATCCGCCTCAGAAAAAGAAACCATCCTTACCAAATCTCTTGTTGTCTTTACAGATTTATTATCGAACTTTAAAATTAAGTCTCCTTCTTTAAGCTTAGCTTTATCGGCAGGAGAACCCTTAAAAATTTTAACAATTATTACACCTTCTTTTTCTTTAACTCCGAAGTAATTACGTAAATCTTCATTTAAATCCTGGATACTTGCCCCTAACCAGCCATAAAGAATTTCTTCTCCTTTTATAAGTTTATTCAAAATTCTCTTTGCCTTATTCGCGGGGATAGCAAAACCTAATCCCTGATAACCTCCGGAAGTCGTAATTATTGCCGTATTCACTCCCACAACCTCCCCGTCAAGGTTCACTAACGGCCCTCCGCTATTTCCCGGGTTAATCGCCGCATCGGTTTGAATAAGGTCATCGTAATCTTTTTCCCTCGCGCCTAAAGCAGGAATATAACGCCGCAAAGCGCTAATTACTCCTACGGTAACAGTGGGTTCAGGATTTTCAATAGCAAAGCCAAAAGGATTTCCTATGGCTACTACCCATTCGCCAATACAAAGCTTGTCAGAATCACCAAGTTTTGCCGCTGGTAAACTTTGAGCATCTATTTTTATTATTGCTAAATCGCTCCTTTGGTCTGTTCCTTTAACCTTGGCATCAAATTCTCTTCCATCAGAAAGCTTAACCTTAATTTCAGTTGCTCCCGAAATAACATGGTCATTGGTGAGAATATATCCATCTTTATCAATAATAACCCCGCTGCCTAAACCTGCCCTTTTATATTCTCTCTGAGGAAGTGTTCCAAAAAATTCTTCAAAGAATCCTCCAAAGGGATCACCCTGAGACCCTCCAAAAGGAGAACCAAACTGACGTCTTTGGCTTACTTTTTCTTTAATCACGCTACTTATAGAAACCACGGATTTTCCTACTTCCGCGGCAACACTAATCGTTGCCTTCTGCAATTCTCCGTGATCTTGAGAATAAAGGAACAACGGAATCGAAACAAAAACTGTAGTTAAAAAAATAAACTTTCTCATTCTTTCTCCTTTTCTTTTTGGGGATAAATTATCTTTTTTAAGTCCTCCTCTATTTCTTTCTTCAAGGTTTCATTTTCTCTCAAAAGAATTCTCAATTGTTCTTTGCCTTGCGCTAAATTTTTATCCTTATAAGAAAACCAACTCCCTGCTTTTTTTATTAATTCACATTCGCTGGCGGCATCAATCAACGCTCCCACTTTGGAGACACCTTCATTGTGCATAATCTCAAAAATTGCCTCCTTAAAGGGAGGGGCAACTTTATTCTTTACTATCTTTGCCTTAACCCTCGTCCCCACTATTCCTTCATCAGTAGATATAGTAGCAATTTTTCTTAAATCTATTCTCACAGAAGAATAAAATTTCAATGCTCTTCCTCCAGGCGTAACTTCCGGAGAGCCAAACATCACCCCAATCTTCATTCTTATCTGATTAATAAATACCACACATGTCTTGGACTTACTAATTGCGGCAGTCAACTTCCTTAATGCCTGGCTCATAAGGCGGGCTTGTAGGGCCATTTGAGGATCTCCCATTTGCCCTTCTATCTCTGCCCGAGGCACCAGCGCCGCGACTGAATCAATAACAATTAAATCTACGGCTCCAGAACGCACCAGGGCCTCTACAATTTCCAAAGCTTGCTCTCCTGTATCGGGCTGAGAAATTAACAGTTCTTCTAATTTTACTCCGATTATTCTAGCGTAAGCAGGATCAAAAGCGTGCTCAGCATCAACAAAAGCAGCCACTCCTGCTTCACTTTGAGCCTGTGCAATAATACTTAAAGTTAAAGTTGTCTTTCCTGAAGCCTCAGGTCCAAATATTTCGATAACTCTTCCCCGCGGCAATCCCCCAATCCCTAAAACCTTATCCAAAGAAATAATCCCTGTGGCAAGTGCCTCGGTATCAAGGCTTATCTCTCCTCCTAAGTACATTATCGCGCCCTTGCCAAATTGCTTCTCTATCTGAGAGAGAGCTAATTGTAAAGCTTTCTTTTTACTCTCTAAAACACTTTTCTCTTTAGCCATAATTACCTCCTTCATTTAAATTATACCTCTAGCCAATTTTACTGTCAAACCCTATCAAAATCGAAACTCCTTTTTGGAAATGAGATTTTTTATATTTTTTTTGTGCCTTATTAGAATAAGTATAAAAAGGATGAAAGAGAAAATTTTAATTTCCCATGGTACTGAAAAAAATAATGAAAGCACAAAAAAAACAGCAGTGGCAGATAACGACGCTAGTGATACTAATCGAAAAATAAGAAAAATTCCTGCCCAAACACTGAGAGATAAAGTCAATACGATCCTCAAGCCGGGAAAGACTAAGCTTAATGCGCTTACTGCCCCCAAACTGGTGGCGACTCCTTTGCCCCCTTTAAATTTTAAAAAAATTGGCCAGTTATGCCCGGCTACAACAGCACAGGAGGCAAAAAGAAAAATACAATTAGGTGAAAAAGGTAAAAGCAATCTAACTAAGCAAGAAGGAAAAAATCCTTTCAAAAAATCAAAAATAAATACTAATATCCCCCATTTTTTTCCTACTACTCTAAAAACATTCGTTGCCCCAATATTGCCTGAGCCAAAATTTCTTATATCGATTTTCCCGACCAAATAGGCAACCAAAAAACCGAAAGGAATACTTCCTAAAAAGTAACTAAAAATTAGGAGAGCTGACTCTACCATTTATTGCCTTAATCCCTCTTACAAAATAATCAATTCCTGAAATCAAAGTAAAAATAATGGCAATCGTCCAAATTAAAGGAACGAAAGAAAAATCTACTAAAATACCTAATATGGTAAACATCTGAAAAAAAGTAGTAAGTTTTCCCCATACAGAAGGAGAAATAAAAATTTCTATCTTAAGAAAATGCAAAATGATTACTCCCAAAAGGATGATGAAGTCTCTACTTACAACCACTAAAACCACTTCTAAGGGAAGTTTAAATTTTAGAGGCAAAGGCAGTCTTAAGGCATATAGAGAAATAAAAGCGGTAAGTAGAAGAAATTTGTCCGCGAGCGGGTCGATTATCTTGCCAATTTCCGATTTCTCCTTTTTTATTCTTGCTACCAATCCATCGAAAAAATCAGTAAGAATCGCGAAAGCAAATACTCCTATCACTACATACCTTAGGTGGAGATGCTGATGATTAAAATAACAAAGGAGGGAAACAAAAACCGGTATAAGAAGTATTCTTAGAGTAGATATTTTATCTGCCAAATTCATTGTAACTATCAGTGAAAACCATTAATAAAGCACAGAGTTTATTTAATTCTTTGTGCCTTTGTCCCTTCTCTTTAATTGCTTTTATTCTCGATAAGCGTTAGCGCTTCTCCATCATAAGGGCAATATTCAACAGAAGAAGTAAATCTTCTTCCACACTTAGGGCAAAACTTTTTTTCTACTTGCTCTCCAATGATTGCTCCGGTAACTGCCCCTGCCCCCGCTCCTATAGCTGCTCCCGCCGCAGTTTCGCCTGACTGATGCCCAATAATTGCCCCTAAAGTGCCGCCAGCAACTGCCCCTACTCCTGCTCCCCTCTGAACAGTAGTACAGCCAACAATCAAAATTAAACTCAAACAAATTAAAACTAACCACTTACTCATCTTACACCTCCTTAATTCTCCGCCTACCCAACAGGGTGTCCTGCTGGACTAAGGCGGAGAATTAATCCCGAAGCGCTTCTGAAAAATGTCGCAAGAGATTTTTCAGATATTTAGGCGCGAGGGGCAATATTTTACTAGCATCTAGAATCCAGTATCTCATATCTTTCATCTATCATTTTTGAATTTTTCATTCAACCATCCCAATTCTTTTTGCCGGCCACCAGATGAAAATAGCTTTTCCCACGATATCTCTCTCGTCAACAAACCCCCAAAATCGACTGTCTAAGGAAGACATGCTATTGTCTCCTAAGAAAAAATACTTATTGACAGGTACAGCTATCTCCTGATTCTTTCCTCCATAATCTCCTTGATTGTAATAATAATTCTTTGCGATCCCCTCATCAACCACCATTTTATTATTTATATAAATATTGCCATTCTTTATAAGGATATGGTCTCCCCCTATGCCCACCAATCTCTTTATGTAAGCCTTTCTTTTTATCCACGGTTGTTCCTTTTCATGAGGGGGAATAAAAACAATTACCTCTCCCCTCTTAGGCTTTCGTAACCCAGGTAAGTGAAAATCAATAAAAGGAAAACACACCTTAGGCCCATAAACAATCTTGCTTACAAAAATTTTATCCCCCGGCATTAAGGTAGGAACCATTGATGTTGTGGGAATTTTATAAATTTGAAAGAGGAATGTCCTCGCGATGATAGCCAAAGCCGCGGCAACGATTATAGACTCAATCCACTCTCTTAATACGCTCTTTTTTCTACTCGCTTTTTTCATCGCACACTCACATCTTAAGAACTTCTAAAAATGCTTCCTGGGGAACATTAACTTTTCCAAATTGCTTCATTTTTTTCTTTCCTTCTTTCTGCTTTTCCCATAATTTTCTTTTACGGGTAACGTCTCCTCCGTAACACTTTGCCGTAACATTTTTTTTCAACGCCGAGATACGTTCAGCAGCAACAATTTTTCCCCCCACTCCTACTTGAACGCTTACTTGATACATCTGGCGGGGAATTAACTCTTTTAATTTCTCCGCTATTGCCCGTGCCTTACTTTCCGCCTTTTCTTTATGCACGATAAGAGAAAAAGCTTCTATTTTCTTTTTATCAAGATAAAGATCCAGCTTCACAATTTCTGTTTTTCTATAACCAATAAACTCATAATCTAAAGAAGCATAGCCTTTGGTCAAAGACTGTATCTTATCATAAAAATCTATAACTATTTCTCCCAAAGGTAGCTCAAAAATAATATTTAACCTGTCTTTCCCTAAATAATCCATCTTAACAAACCGGCCTCTCTTTGATTTTGCTAAATCGCATATAAGCTCCATTCCTTCTAAGGGGGTAACTATTGCCGCCTTAACGAATGGCTCACTTACTTCTTCCACATAAGAGTTTTCGGGAAGTTGATGAGGGCTTTCTACATTTATAACCTCTCCATCTTTCTTTTTTACTTTATACCTCACATTGGGAGAAGTAAGGAGAAGGTTGAGGGCATATTCTCTTTCTAATCTCTCCCGAACAATATCCATATGCAGAAGCCCTAAAAACCCGCACCTAAACCCATAACCTAAACTGCCTAAATTATCCGGTTCATAAACAAAAGAAGAATCAGATAGTCTCAATTTCTCTATTGCTTCCCGCAAAAGAGGGTATTCCTTAGGCGAAGAGGTAAATATCCCGCAAAAAACCATCGGAGACAGCCTCTTGTAGTCTGGCAGGGGCAGGAGGGTAGGAGAAACAGAAGAAGTAATCGTATCCCCTAAGTATATATCCGCAGGATTCTTTATGTTGCACCAAAGATAACCTACTTCTCCACAACCAAGGGAATCCTTTTTTTCCAGTTGAGGCAAAAAAATCCCTACCTCTTCTACCGTATAAGTTTTTTTCTGATGCATAAGGAGAATATCACTTCCCACATTGACTTTCCCATCAAACACTCTTAAAAATAATAGGATTCCCCGATAAGGATCAAATGTAGAATCAAACAGAACCGCACGAAGCGGAGCGTCAGCTTCACCTGAAGGGGCGGGTAGCTCTGTTATTACTCTTTCCAGCACTTCTCTTATTCCTTTACCTTCTTTAGCGGAAACTAAAGAAATTTCCTCTTTTCTAAAGCCGAAAATTTCACAAAGCTGGTCTTGTGAGCGTTTAATGTCAGCATTGGGAAGGTCGATTTTACTAATCACAGGAATAATCTTTAAATTATTTTCTAAGGCTAAATAAAAATTAGCTACGGTTTGCGCTTCTATTCCCTGAGAAGCATCAACCAAAAGGATTGCCCCCTCACAAGCTTTAAGAGACTTAACCACCTCATAGGTAAAATCAACATGCCCAGGAGTATCAATAAGATTTAAAATATATTCTTCATCACCCTGGAAAAATTTCAATCTCACTGCCTTTGCCTTAATAGTAATACCTCTTTCTCTTTCTAACTCCATACTGTCAAGTACTTGATCGCGAAATTTTCGTTTATCTATCTGTCCGGCTAAATCCAGAAATCTATCTGCCAGCGTAGATTTCCCATGATCGATATGTGCAATAATACAAAAATTTCTTATCCTCTTCTTATTCTCCATTTATTTCGCTGTAATTTTTAATTCTATTATTCCAACCTATAAACCATCAACCATAAACCATAAACTGTTTCTCTAATTTCTTATATACCCTACAATTTTCTCCGCCGCTTCATCAAGACTCAAATTGGTACTATCTATATATACAGCATCAGGGCTTTGTTTTAAAGCGCCAACTTCTCTATTTATATCTGCCTCATCTCTTCTTTTTAAATCATCTGTTAATTCTTCAAAATCAATTTGTACTCCTTTATTCTCTAACTCCTTAAACCTTCTTTGAACTCTTACTGCAAACTCTGCATCAAGATAAAACTTAAATTTACTTTGCGGGAAAACCACCGTAGTTATATCTCTGCCTTCTACGACAAAATCTCCACTCTCAGCCATCCTCCTTTGCAAAGAAACCATCGCTTCTCTTACCTTAGGGTAAGAAACAATCTTTGAAATATTTTTATCTATAAAGGGAGCCCTTATTTTTTCGCTGACATCTCTACCGTCAAGATAAATTCGATCTTGCTCTATTTTTAAATTTAAATTCTTTGCTATGGCTTGCAGGGCAACTTCATCTTTCAAATCTAAATCGCCCTCTAAGGCTTTTAAGGTCAGTGCGCGGTAAGTTCCTCCTGTATCCAAATAAAACATATTCAATTTTTTCGCCAACCTCTTAGCTATACTTGTTTTTCCTGAACCGGCAGGGCCATCTATAGCGATAATCATCCTTTACCATTCAAGAGTTTCTGTTTAATGTTTATTTTCTCAATTAGACTGACAATCTTTTTCTTATCTTCTTCTTTTATAACTTTCTGAAAACTCTTTAGAACTTTTATAAATCCGGCTATATCGCTTAAAATATTCTTTTTATTGGAAAGGAAAATCTCTGCCCAAATAAAAGGAGGAGAACTCGCTACTCTGGTTATATCCTTCAAACTGGAAGAAGAAAACTTTACATAATCTTTGGGGATCAAAAAAGCAAGAGAAAAAGAAATAATATGAGGAAGGTGAGAAACCGAAGAAAGAATCTTATCATGAAGAGAAGGGGGAAGAAAAACTACTTTAGAACCCAGTTTTTCCCATAAATTTTTTACAATTTTAGCTGCCGGGGCAGTAGAAGAAGAAGTAATCAAGCAGAGCGCCTCCTTATAAAGCTGGCTGCGACTAAATTCCGCCCCTGTTTTTTCACTCCCGCACAAAGGATGACAGCCCACAAAGCTAACATTTTTCGGTAAACTACGCGCGTTTTTCTCTATTGATTCCTTGCTGCTTCCTAAATCAAAAACAATTGCTCCCTTTTTTAAAAAAGGAGATATTTTTTTAAAATAATCAATGATAGCGTATATGGGCAAAGCTATGGCCACAAAATCAGCATCCTCCACAACTTTTTTTAAATCTCTCTCTACTCTATCTAAAATATTTAATTTTTGCAGCTTATCGTAAGACTTCTTACTCCTGGCATAACCACAAACAAAAATTTGAGGAAACTTTTCTTTTAAGCTTAAGGCTAAAGAACCGCCCATAAACCCCACACCGATTATTCCCACCTTTCTTATTTTTAATTCTTCGTTTTTCATTTCTCTCTTTTAGCTTTCTCTGATTCTCCAATTTTGCATTTTGCATTTTGCATTTTGCATTTTCTTATCATATTTCCCTATCTACTGCCAGAGCGACTTTTTTTAATTCTTCCATAAGAGCCGCAAATTGCTCAGGAAGTAACTGTTGAGATCCGTCGCTCAACGCTTCCTCTGGACTAGGGTGAACCTCAATTAAAAGTCCGTCTGCTCCACAGGCAACCGCTGCCCTGCTTAAAGGAGAAATCAAACTCCGCATTCCGGTGGCATGAGAAGGATCAACAATAACCGGCAAGTGGGAAAGCCCCTTTATGGCAGGAACAGCACTTAAATCAAGCGTATTGCGGGTAAAGTCTTCGAATGTTCTTATCCCCCGCTCGCATAAAATTACATTGAAATTTCCTCCTGAGAGGATATACTCCGCACTCATCAACAATTCTTTTATCGTAGCGCTCAATCCCCTTTTTAAAATAACCGGTTTTCTCGTTTGGCCTATTTCTTTTAGAAGATTAAAATTCTGCATATTCCTAGCCCCAATCTGCAAAATATCGGCATATTTTGCCACTAGCTCCACATCTCTTGTATCCATAACTTCAGTAACTGTTTGAACACCAAACTCATCAGATACATCTTTTAAGATTTTTAATCCCTCTTCTCCCAATCCTTGAAAAGCATAAGGAGAAGTGCGCGGTTTAAATGCTCCTCCTCTCAAAATTAATACTCCCGCCTCTCTAACTTTTGCTGCCGTCTGCCTTAATTGTTCTTTAGTTTCCACAGAACAAGGCCCGGCTATAACTATTATTTTTTTAGAACCAATTGCTACTTCATCCTTTATTTTTATAACACTATCTTCTTTTTTGAACTCACGGGATACTAACTTATAAGGAGCAAGGACAGTCATCACCTTCTCTACTCCAGGAAAAACCTCTAACGGCTGCAGCCTTATAATATCCTCAGGCCCAATAACCCCAATAATAGTTCTTTCGATCCCTTGAGAAATCATTGCTTTCAAACCCAGCTTTTCTACTCTTTTAATAACGCGGTCTATTTCATTCTGACTGGCACTTTTTTTAAATACAATAATCATTTTGTACCTCCTCAATGAGCAGACGATTTATGCGACATAAATCGTAGGGCGAAGCCCGTCTGCGAATTGATCCCGAAGCGCTTCTGAAAAATGTCGCAAGAGATTTTTCAGATATTCAGGCGCGAGGGACAATGTTTAAATTCAACTATACTACGACCGCACTTATTACTTTTTTGTAGATAGCCCCTAAGGCATCCTATGAATTTCTTATTTTCCTTATGCAATCCAATAGTCACTCGAAAAAAATTCTTCAACCCCCAGCCTCTTAATTCCCGTACGATAACCCCTTTCTTTAAAAGGTAATTATAAAGACTTTTTGTATCTTTTTTAAGATCAATAAGGATAAAATTAGCGGCGCTTTCTACAAAAAAAACTCCTAAACCACTTAAACCACCATAGAGATACTTTTTTTCTCTCTCAATGTAAGGTATCACCTTTTTTAAAAAACCTTTATTTTCTAAAGCGCAAACACCAGCTACTTGAGCAAATCTATTTATATTAAACGGTTCTCTGACTTTATTTAAGGCAGCAGCGATTTTAAGTGTTGTGATTCCATAACCAATTCGCAAGCCTGCCAAGGCATAAGCCTTAGAGAATGTTCGGGTAAAAATAACATTATCTCTCATCCTTAAAAATTGCTCTGTTTTTGGGAAATCTCCAGGGGCAAACTCAAAATAAGCCTCATCAAAATAAACCAATACGCTTTTGGGTATTAATTTAAGAAAATTACTTATTTCTTTATGGTTACAATAAGTTCCTGTGGGATTATCCGGATTAGCAATGAAAATGATTTTCGTCTTTCTGTTTACTTTTTTCGCCAGCTCTGGCAAATCATAATGAAACTCTTTTAAAGGAACCCTTACCACTTTCGCTCCGGAAATCGCTGCCTGAATTTCATAAATTAAAAATGTAGGATAAGCAACTATAACCTCATCGCCTTTTTCTATTAGGGCTCGCAAGGTAAGCACAATTATTTCATCCGAGCCATTACCAAAAACAATTTGGCTCTCATTGATTCTAAATTTTTTAGCTAAAAATTTTCTTAAATAATGACAACTTCCTTGGGGGTAACGATTAATATTCTCTAATTCTGCCTGGATACTTTTACGGATATACAAAGGAGGGAAAGGAATTTCATTGGAGGCAAGCTTGTATACCGTTTCCAAACCTAAAGATCCCTTAACTTCTTCAATTGGTTTACCCGGTTTATAAACTTTTAGATTCTTTAGTTCTTTTATAAATCTCATTTTTGCTCCACGAATCAGCACTAATCCACCTTAAAACTCACACAAATCAACACAAATTTTTATTCGTGTACATTCGTACGTAATTCGTGTATATTCGTGTTTATTAGCTTTCCGTAGGGTAAGAACCAAGAATTTTCACAAAAAGGCACCCCTTTTTTAGTTCTTTTAACACTTTTTGCACTCGAGTAAGATTTCTATGTCCGGTGAAATCCACGAAAAAATAGTATTCCCAGGGTTTTCTCTTAGAAGGGCGCGACTCTATCTTAGTGAGTGATATTCGATATTTTTCAAACGAAGTAAGCACATTGCATAAAGCGCCTACTTTATCCTTTATCGAGAATAGAATGGAAGTTTTATCTCTCCCTGAAGGAAGGCTGTCATTTTTAGCAATAATTAAAAACCGGGTAAAGTTGTGCGGGGAATCTTGCAATGGCGTGGCAATAATTTTAAGCCCGTAAAGGTTGGTGAGAATTTTATTTCCGATACAAGCGGCTTCGCTATCTTTCTTTACGGCTTGCGCCGCGTAAGCAGTAGAAGAAACAGGAATTAACTCTATATCAGGCATGTTACGGGAAATCCACTTCCGGCACTGAGCGAAGACTTGAGGATTGGAGTATATCTTTTTTATCTTAGACTTCGCGAATTTAAGAGAAGTGCCTAAGAGAGAATGAGAAACGTTTAAAGTTACCTCTGCGCATATCTTAAGCGTTGATACGAAAAACATATCTAAGGTATAATTAACCACCCCTTCAATAGAATTCTCTATAGGGACCACTCCGTAATCAACTTCTCCTTTTTCTACTCTTTCAAACACCTCGCCAATGCTTTCGCTAGGGATATATTCTGATTTCTTTCCAAACTTTTTTATTGCCGCTAAATGAGTAAACGTCCCTTGCGGGCCTAAATAAGCTGCCCTTAAAACTGTCTTCTGAGAACGGCATACAGATAATATTTCTCCAAAAACCATTTCAGTGTCTTCGGTAGTCAAGGGGCCTTTATTCATTTTTTTAAGCTGATTTAAAATATTTGCCTCTCTTGCGGGAGAATAAATTCTTGAGCTGCTTTTTTCTTTTACCTCACTAACCTTTATGGCCTCCCCTGCTCTTTGGTTAAGAAGTTTGAGAATTTTTTCATCTATTCTATCTATTTTATCCCTTAAGCTTTTTAATTTCATTTAAACTCCTCCTCTGCCAATTTTAAAGAATCGTAATGGCCGATATCCATCCATTTCCCACCCAGCATATACCCAAAGACTTTTGTTTGCTTAGCTAACCACGCTATATACTTTCCTAAAAGATCCGTATTCATTTCTCCACAAAGAAATGAATCTAAAAACTTCAGCGAACGTTGGGGGAAAAAATAAATGCAGGTTGCTGTTAAAGAAGAAAATGGTTTTTTAGGCTTCTCTTCTAAGTCTACCACTCTCTTTATACGGTTTATTTTCGCTACCCCAAACTGCATGGCTGCTTTTTTGTATCTAACATCATAAAGCCCCACACAAGGATAAGGTTTTTTTTTATTGGCAAATTCAATAAACTTCGATAGATTATCTTGAAATAAATTATCTCCACCCAACACTAACCAATCTCCCTTTTTATTGCCCATAGCAAACTTAACATCTCTCGTTGCTCCCAGTCTATCAGCGGGGGTATTTGAGCCATTATTAATGATATCTACCTTCATTTTGTATTTCCTTTTCCAATTTAAAAAATCCTTATAAAACTTATTATTAGAAACAATTCTCACTTCTTTTATGCGAAATTGTTTGCTTAACTTATCTATTTTTTCTATTAAAAAGTTTATTATTGGTTTGTTGTTGATGGAAATGAGGGGCTTAGGCAGACTATGAGTTAAGGGATACAATCTTGTTCCATAACCAGCAGCGAGAATTATCACTCTCATGGCTTCGCTTTTCACGCTAGCAGAAGTCGATCAAAATCATCCCCCAAAATTCTCTTTAACTCTTCTTGCAAACATCTTTCTACTTCGCCGGCAGTATTAAGCTTCATTGCCTTTTGTGCTATCGCCTTAGCCTCCTTAAAACTCACACTCCTCATCAATTCCTTTACCTTGGGAACCTGAGGAGGAGACATACTAAATTCATCAAGTTCTAATCCTAAAAGTAAAAAAGCAAAAAGAAGCTCTCCTGCCATCTCCCCGCACAGCCCCACCCAAATATTATTCTCATGAGCAATATCAATAACGCTTTTTATTAGTTTTAAAACTGCCGGATGTCCCGGTTCATAAAGATACGCTACCTTCTCGTTGGCTCTATCTACAGCTAAAGAATACTGAATTAAATCATTTGTCCCAATACTAAAAAAATCGCTTTCTCGAGCGAGGACGTCAGCAGTTAAGGCGGCGGACGGAACCTCTATCATTGTCCCAAGAGAAATATTTTCATCAAAATGTTTACCCTCTTTTTTTAATTCTTTTTTGCATTCTTCTAAAAGTTTCCTGGACTGCCTCAACTCCTCTATCCCCGAAATCATCGGGAACATCATCTTTACATTCCCCCAGGAAGACGCTCTTAAAATTGCCCGCAGTTGTATTTTAAATATCTCGGGATGAGCTAAACAAAATCTAATTGCCCGCCAGCCTAAAAAAGGGCTTATTTCTTTAGGCACTTGGGGTTGAGTGAGAAACTTATCTCCTCCGATATCAATTGTTCTGACAATTACCGAATAAGGCTTTACTTTCTTTGCCACATTAAGATATGCTTTATATTGCTCTTCTTCGCTTGGTAAATCTCCTCTTCCCAAGAATATATATTCTGTACGATAAAGGCCCACTCCTTCCGCCTTATATTCTTTAACCAAAGGCAATTCTTCAGGGAGTTCTATGTTGGCAGAAACAATTACTTCTTTTTTATCTTTAGTGTAAGCCTTGAATAACCTGGGAACAGGGATAGCTTTTATTTCTTGTGTGTATTTAGCGCGCTTTTTCTGATAATCCTCTAAAACTTTTTCTGTGGGATGCACTAAAACGCAGCCCTCTGAACCATCAACAATAATCATATCTTCTGATTTTATATTTTCCGTGGCTATTTGCATACCAACTACAGCGGGAATTCCTAAATTGCGCGCGATAATCGCCGTGTGAGAGGTCTTGCCTCCTATATCGGTAATAAAGCCTAAAACTTTTTCTTTAGGCAAGGTTGCTGTCCAGGAAGGAAACAGGTCGTGGGCAACAATAATTACTTTTTCCTTTAAATCACCTAAACTTACCGTCTTTTCTTTGAGGAACTTCTTTAATACCCTGCGGGAAACATCTTCAATATCTATCACTCTTTCCCGCAGATACTCATCATCTAACTTAAGAAGGGCATCGATATATTTTTTTACACTTTGTGAGAAAGCGTATTCCGCGTTTATTTTTTTCTCTTTAATTTGTCCAATAACATCTTCAATTAAAACTCTATCCTCTATGACAAGAAGGTGAGCTTCAAAAACTAAAGCATGGTCGAAACCAGGCTCTTGAGGAATTTTCCTCTGCAAAGCTAATATTTCCCTACGTGTCTCAATTAAGGCTTCTTCTAATCGATAGATTTCCCGGGAGATATCCGCGTAAGAAATTTTTCTCTTGGGAATAGAGAGTTCCTCTTTTCCCAATAAATAGGCTTTCCCTATTCCTATCCCCCCTGAAACAGCAATACCTTTTAATTTAATCATCTTTTACTCAACCGTTATCGCTCTCTAAAAAGTTTTTTAACTCCTCCAAAGCCTGATGCCCATCTACACCTTCTACCGATATTTTTACCATCATTCCCTTATTTATTCCCAAACTTAATATAGCAATTATTGATTTACCGTCAACAGCCTCGCCACCTTTTTCTAATATAACCCGAGAATTAAACTTATTAGCCATCCGCACAAAAATTGCTGCCGGCCGGGCATGTAAGCCGTAAGAATTATTTACAACAACTTCTTCTGCATACTTTGTCATCTTCCCGCGGTATTAGTGTTTGTCGAAACAAACTTTCTTGCCATAGTTATAAATATTCATTATTTCTTTTGCTGCTTTCTTAAAATCATGGCGCAGATAATTACTTTTACTTACTACATCGGCTTCAAAAACTAATACTTTTCTTTTTTCCAATCTCTGGCGATCAAGAATTACCGGAAAGGAATTTTCTTTAGCATATTTAGGGAGCAATTTATACTCCAGACGGCCGGAATTAACTAAGCAGCAATTAATAACGTCTTTCTTAACATTGGAAATAAGCGCCTCAAAATGATCAGCGGCAGTAAATCCATCCGTTTCTCCATATTGTGTCATAACATTGCAAATATATAGCTTCATAACGTTTTTTTTGGCAATCTCTTCGCTTATCTGCGCAATTAAAAGATTAGGGATAATGCTGGTAAATAAACTTCCCGGGCCAAAAACTATCATTTCTGCCTCTTTTATTGCTTCTATTGCCTCAGGGTTAGGATGGACATTACCAGGGATAAGAAATACTTTCTCTATCGGCTTTCCTTCATCAGGAATTTTATCTTCTCCTTCTTTTACCGTACCATCGCAAAATTGCGCCTTAAGACGTATCTTTTCCAGGCTACAGGGAACAACCCTGCCTCTTATGGCTAAAACTTTACTGGATTCCTCTACCGCGTCTTTAAAACTACCGGTAACAGCGGTTAAGGCGGTAATAAGAATATTTCCAAAGCTATGGCCCTTTATTCCTCCCCCTTCGACAAATCGATACTGAAATAAGTCGCGCATAAGCTGCGGGGCCTCTGCTAAAGAAACTAAACAATTCCTTATATCTCCCGGGGGAAGAATACCAAATTCTTCTCTCAAACGTCCAGAAGAACCTCCTTCATCAGCAACGGCAACAATGGCGGTAATGTTGGAAGTATACTCCTTCAATCCCTCTAAAATTGTAGAAAGGCCGGTTCCACCCCCGATAGCGACAATTTTAGGCCCCTTAGCTAAAAATCTTTTCTCGTAAATTATATCTATTAGACCTTTTCCTTTATGGGGATAAATAGCCTCAAAAAAACTTTTTATAAGATAAGTAGTTCCGGCAATAAATGCCCCTATGCCGACAGCGAATAAAATTGTATAAACTGTTCTTAATATAAGATGACCATCTTGCGATAAATGAGAAGACGATACTAATATAAGAAGCACTCCTGCTACTAAAAGACTTATCCATCTTTTTACCTTAAGGCCAGGATAAAACCACCTTATAATTTTTATAATCTTTTTCATCTAACCGCCTGCTGCTGTTTATTCATTAAGCCAAGAGCTTCCTCTTGGCTCTTGACATTTTTTAATTGCCGGACAAAAGATTTATCTCTTAAGATCCTTGCTAAAAAAGCAAGCATCTTTAAATGTAAACCTGCCTCTTTTTGATTAGAAATAAGAAGCATGATAACATTTACTTTTTCGTCGTCTAACGAATCAAAGTCGACTCCTTGATGAGAAATCGCGAGGCAGAGCACAATCTTTTTAACACAGCCCAAGCGAGCATGAGGGAAAGCAACGCATCCTCCAATAGCGGTAGAACCCATTTCTTCTCTCTGGAAGATACTTTTTAAAATCTCACTCTTATTTTTCTTATTTATCTTCTTCTTCTGAATAAGATGATCTAGAAAAAAGGAAAGAATATTCCTTTTGCTTTTCTGCGGTATCCCCAGAACGACACTGTCCTTATCCAAATAATCGATAATGTTTATATCCATACGATTATTTAATAATATTGCAGGTAAATATTCACTGAACACCGTCCAAATTCTTTTGAATATCCAGTGAATATTCAGTGCAAAATGCAAATTGCAAATTGTAAATTGTAAAAGTTAGAATTAAACACTTGCACACAAAACTCATATCTCTTACCTTTGCAT
>JAHJHM010000126.1 GCA_018823915.1 Candidatus Omnitrophota bacterium | reverse complement strand
TCCTGTTTCTAAATCAAATGTCGGCCTATTCGCCTCAAACTTCACCATTAAAATTCCTCTTTTATCCTTTATCCTATAGTGCTCTAAAACATTTTTGAATACAAATTTTGATGATGAAAGCTTTCCTCTATGTTCAAAAGTAACCTCAGAGTGAATATTTTCCTTTTTTAATTCTCCCCGAACAAATTCTGAAACCCTTTCAAACTCCCGTTTATCAATCTCAGCGATATTGAAATCCAAATCTTCAGAGAATCTTTTAAATCCATAGACTAACCTTAGAGATGTCCCTCCTAAGAAATGAAATCTGTCTTGCCATTTGCTTGCGTAAAGATATTTCAGCATAAGCGTCTGGATATACTCTCTCATAATGCCCCGCATCTTACTCGTAGGCATATCACTTGATTTTGCCTGCTCTAAGAGTGACTCATAACTTAGCATATATATCCTCCTTTAGTATTTTATATACTGCCTTATTAAAATTAGAGGCGTAATCATATAGCCTCCTCTTTTTTAATTTCTTAAGCGATAATAAATCAAAACGTTCTCCTTCAATATCAATTCTATCTCTATCATAAAGTTTAAAATATATATAATCTGCCAGCGCTTTTTCCGGGTCAGCAATCTTTATTTCAAAATTGCGCTCTTCGATAATCCGATAACCAATAAAAGCTTCCGGCTTTAGGCTTCTATATCTAAAAAAACCGTAATGGCTTTTAAATTCCCGTGTTGGCTTAGTAGTAATAGACGTAACCGCCATCGCTACCTGAGGAATTATACTATAAATAGAAAGAGCGGTTTCTAGGGAGACATAGGAAGGGCTATACAATTTATTTGCCAAGAAAAGGTCGGGGATGTTTTTCCGCTCAGGATAAATTACCTCATAGAGCCCATTTTTTAACGCTTTAATCCAATTGCGCCTTTTCCAATAATAGACTTGCTGTCTTAGAATCTCCTTTTTTTCCTGAGGAAAAAGGCAAAGCAAATCCTGAACACTAAATAAATATAATCCCGCTTTATTCAGCTTCTCGTATAGCTCGATGTATTTCATTTTATTATAATTATTTATTACTTTCTGAAATATAGAATATACTCCAAAGCCTATCCTGTCAATAGAAATCTCGTTTTTCTTAGCGAGGGAATGAATTAAAAATAGCCTTAAAAGGAATATAGAACAGGCGATTTTTATAGAAAAAATCGGTTTTTTTACTATAAGCGGCAAGACCATAGTATTTGGCAAATTGTTCTTTAGGAATATTAAGGATATAGTCTATCGGCTGCCAAAAACTATCATATAGAAGAAAATGGCTCCTTAGATAGAGATTTCTGCCTTGGCTGTTTTTATCCGTTAAAAAAGTATTCTTCTCAATAAAACGCTGAATTGCTTTTTTCTTTCTCCGGGAGAACTTCAACCCTTCCCATACATATCCCGGAGGCTCTAACCCGGCTAAAAACCTAATCTGGCAAAGAATAAAAAACAACGTTGCCTGCATCCGGTATTTACGGCTCATTCTCAAACAATACTCCCAGTCAAAATCAACCCCATATTTATTCAATAAGAACAGGGCATCATAAACACTTTTAAGACAAAGCGTTTTGCCGAATCTGCGGCTATGCAGGGCTAAACTGAACAGGGTATCTTCGGGTGAAAGCAATTTTATTATCCTGCCGTCTGCATTAAGCCCTCTTATTCTTGCCCAGAGTTCGGGCAGAACGCAGCGGTTTTTTCGTTTAAAATCAAGGCTCCAATGCAATTCCACAAAGGGTAATTTTTCCTCATCTTTTGGCGGATAGAAAACAATATGACACTGGCCCTGCCTCCAATACTCCTCCTTTAAGCCATACAGCTCTTTTCTATAGCCTAACCCATAAAAAATTTGTTCTGCTTTTGACAAATCTTCTTCTTTGACCAAAAGGTCGATATCAGTCATTGGTCTAAAAGGATTCTTGGGGTATATATCATAGAGCAAAGCAATCCCTTTTAAAGGCAGAAGAGTAACTCCTGCTTGTTCAAAAGAATCGAATATTTGCAAGAATTGCTGCCATAAATTCTGGCAGCGAGCCAAAGCGCAATAATAATTATTCTTTAGAAATTCTCTTAGATCCTCGGGCAAAAATGAGTCGAGGTCTCTTAGGGCAAGATAAGAAAATGAGGCTATCTCATGATGGATAATTTGTTTTTTAAACTTCTCCCAATCAATAGAAGAAGAACCTAACAAATTTCTAACTTCGTTCTTACCTCCATAACCTATATGCTTAATAAGGAGCTTGATCAACTTTACCCCGTTAGAGATAGGGAGCCTTCGGCAACCGTCATCCGCCTTAAGCAGATTATCTCTAACGGGGTTTACTTCAAAAGGGATTATGGACATTTTTTTATCATTTCATAAATCTCATCGGGCTTAATTACTTTTAAACATTTATTATCCCGACAGGCAGATTTACGGTGATTAAAGGCAGAAAGGCAAGGTGAACAAGGCAGGTTTGAGCATATTATTTTAGTATTACCCCCTAAGGGTGAAAAAACCTGAGGAGTTTCCGGGCCAAAAAGAATGAATTTCTTAATCGAGGTTAAGGAGGCTAAGTGCGCTAATCCACTGTCATTAGCAATGAGAGCCTTGGCAATACCGCAAAGGTCTAACATCTCGGATATAGTAGTTTTATTGGTTAGATCTAGACACCTTTCGTTATCCATTAGCTTACAAAGTAACTCTGCATTCCTACTATCGCCATCGGTACCTACAATTATTATATAATTTTTACTATTCTCCAGGAGTTTTCTCCCCAAACAAACAAAATTCTCTACCGGCCACTCTCTTTGTGGCAGCCTTCCTTCCCCGGGATTAATAAGAAATAACTCAGCCTTCTCAACAACTCCCAGCCTCATTAAGTTATTCCACATTTGCTTCTTTGCTTCTTTTGATGAAACAAAACTTGGTAAAACAATCTCTTCATCAGGAATTTTTTTCTCTAATTCAGGAGTAACTTTTCTTATTGATTTTATTACCTGCCCTAAAGACATAAATAATTTACTAACATGGATTAAAGGGTTACATTGAACTTTATGAGTTAAGAGATTTCCCCGGTATAACCCTTCAAAACTATAACGGTAAAAACCCACTTTTTTAACGGCGCCGCTTAAATAAGTAAGAATTGCTGTAAACCGAGAGAAAAATTCTAAATCAAAAGCTATGTCTATCCTCTCCTTTCTTATCCTTTTCATTGCTCTTAAAGTATCTAAAATAAATAAAAGAGGAGATTTTTCTCTTATGGTTAGAATGTTCTCATGGTGCACTATATTTAATATCTCAAATATGGGTTTATTACTTTTAAATGTGAGAAAGAATATTTTTGCTTGCGGATAATCCTTTCGTACTTTATCCATAAGAGGATAAGCTAAAATGATACTGCCCATTTCGGATAATTTAATAAATAAAAACTTCCTAGGGACAATATTCTCTTTTTTTCTAAAAGTAACTAACTTCAAAATATAACTTATTCCTGTAAGCAAAAAGCATACGGGTACACCCAACCAGTAATCTATCCATCGCATTAATTCAATAGCCATATTCTTCTCAATGAGACCGCAATTTATGGAGCGGCAGCGTTCATAAATTGCATGGTCGAATTGATCCCGAAGCGCTTCTGAAAAATGTCGCAAGAGATTTTTCAGATATTTAGGCGCGAGGGACAATATCTAAATTTAACTATACTAAGACCGCAATTTATGGAGCGGCAGCGTTCATAAATTGCATGGTCGAATTCCTGCCTGCCGGCAGGCAGGGATCCCGAAGCGCTTCTGAAAAATGTCGCAAGAGATTTTTCAGATATTTAGGCGCGAGGGACAATATCTCCCATATTAACCATTTTTCCTCTTAAATCTTTTTTTTATCTCTTCTTTTATTAAATCAAACCCTAGTAAACTTGCTAAAATGGCCCAAAAAGCAGTAATCAATACTCTATCTAAAATAGCCAGTAACATTGCACTGCTAAAGGCAAAGCCGTTCTCCATTAAAAGAAAAACCAATCCTGCTTCCTTAAACCCTAAACCGCCAGGAGCAGGAGATAGATATCCTAAAGTAAAAGATAAAGAAATAATTTTTATAGCACTTAGAATGTCAGGCTGGAAGCTAAAAAGTTTAAATAGAAAAAAATAATAGGTAACCAATAATGTTATATTAAAGATAACAAAGGGTATAATTAAAAAAAAACCTTTTCTCATCTCCCTAAAGTGCTCTAAGATGTTTTTTACTAAAAGAATACACCTGTTTTTCTTTCTCCAATTCACTATTACTAAAATACTTAAAATTCCTATAAAAACTAAAGGAACTTTTATTGCCAGTTTCCCTCCAAAATAAACTCCTAAAATAAGCCATAAAGATATCGGAAAAAACTCTAAGAGAAAAAAAGCGCTTAAGGCTTTGGAGGGAGATAAATTTTTATTTCGGCAAAAGTAGCTGGAAGTTAAATACCCTGAACCGGTAAAAAGAATTCTATTGAGCGCCGTAGCCACAGATGTTAATTTAAACGCTTCTTTTAAATGGATTTTTTTATCTACCAAAAGGTAAAAATTTATGGCGTTGATAAGGGAAATTAAAACAAGAATTAAAACGATAAAAATTATCTCCATTCAAATCTCATTGAACCTCCACCGACTTCAATCAGTGAATTTGGCGTTATCCCCGGCTCGCTATATACCTGGATAATTCTGGCCGCTTCGCAGTCATAATTATCCAGGACTCGCTCGGGGATAATTCGACTAAGTACTTTCCCCGCGCCTTTGGCTCGTGAAAGTACAAGTCTCATTAAAAAAATACCTTAGCGAACTTTAAGGCCCCTTGCTTCCAAGGCACTCTATGTGAAATTCCACTGCTTTCCTTAAAACTAGACAGATTATTCAAATACCATTTGTAATTTCTCAGAAGTGCGTCCTTATTGGAATATTTAGGCGCGAATCCAAGAATATTCTCTGCTTTTTGGGTAGAAACAAATGAATCCCTGGGGGCAGTTTCATATACCCATTTATATAAGGGAGATAACCTGAGCAATTCCAAAACCTTAAGCATAAATATAACCGCCCAAGCAGGAGAAGTTTTTATTTTTTTGCCAAACCCCGCGCAATCCAGAATAACTTGAAAATCTTCTTTCATCGTAGTAAATTCCTTTGCCCCAATATTAAATGTATCATTTACTATATCCTTTTCTTTAGTTGCCGTCAGGTATATTACTTGACATAAATCCTCTACATCTAAAAGCTGATACCTATTTTTTCCATTACCTATTACAGGAAAGCTCCGCCCATCTTTAACCCAATCATAAAAAATAGCAAATACTCCCAGGCGCTCTGGCCCTATAAATGACTTTGGCCTTATTATGGGAATACACATGCCTCTTTTTCTGTACTCGAGACAAATCTCCTCAGCCGTAATCTTTGCTTGGCCATAAGGACCAACTCCCTTGAGTTCGTCATCCTCAAATATAGGGTGATGAATGGGGATTCCATACACGGCAGTAGAAGAAATATGTATAAGCCTTTCTATTCTGTGCCGGTATGCTGACTCTACAACATTTCTTGTACCCTCTATATCAATAGAAAAGATATCACTTTTTTTATAAAGAGGAAGAGCTGCTGCCGCATGGACCACAATATCAATATCTTCCATAGCTCTATCTACAACGCCTTTATCTCGTATATCCCCTTTTATTACTTTAACTTGATTTAAAACATCAGGATAATCAAAGTCGGCAAAATCTAATGAAGTTACTGCTTCACCTTCATTTAAAATAAACCTAATTAAGTTAATTCCTAAAAATCCTGCGCCTCCAGTAATTAAATATCTTTTGGCCATTTAAAAATCACCCATATAATATTATCCCTGCTACGGTTATCCACAAAAAGATACCAACCATTAAAGGCTTATCGGTAACTAAAATATTTTCCGGGCTTCCTCCGGAGTTTTTCTGATGGATAAGATACAAATAGCGAAAAATCCCGTAAAGGACAAAAGGCACGGTAAAAATAAGGTTTCTTGTGCCAAATTTTCCTATAGTTTCTTCCGACACAGTATATAGACAATAGGCAACTACTGTTGCAGCGGTAACTATGGAAATCATTTGATCCAGGAGATAAGGGCTGTATTTTTTCAAAACATTGCGATGGTTGGAAGCTTCTTCCCCTAAAGCCACTAACTCATACCTTCTTTTACCTAAACTTAAAAAAAGAGCAAGAAGAATTGTGCAAATGATTAGCCAGGAAGAAATCTCTACATCAATAACTAATGCGCCAGCCACCACTCTCAATACAAAACCGCAAGCAATAGCGAAAACATCTAAAATCACTATATCTTTTAGATAAAAAGAGTAAGCTAATTGAAGCAAGAAATAAATCAAAACGATCCAGAAAAAAGAATGGCTTAAACAATAGGAAATCCCCAATAAGAAAGGTAGCAAAATTATTAAGGCGGCTATGGCATAGGATATTTTTAGTTTTCCCGAGGCAAGTGGCCTCTGTGATTTAACAGGATGGTGTCTATCTTGTTCTAAGTCTGTAAGGTCATTAATAATATAAACGCAACCGGAAAAAAAACAAAAAATAAAAAAGGGAAATATTGTCTTGAGTAAAAAAGGGAAATTAAAAATATTTTGGGAAAATAAAACCGCGGCAAAAATAAAAAGATTCTTAGTCCATTGCCTAGGCCGCAGACTCTTCCAGATAAGAATAAGCGCTTTCATTATTTTTAACAAATTTGGACAGGGCGAAAACAAAACTTTTTAATCACTATCATGCAAGAAGAGGTATCTTCCTTTTTAATAACTCTTTTATAATCAGCAAAAATGCCACCAAAACTACAGGGATAAGCTCTCCGTAAGCCCGCAATTCAATTATATTTCCTGCCACCATCATTACAAGAAAAAAAGGAAAAATTACCAGCAGAGACCGTTTTACAAAGCGTGCTTCAATTAAACGAAAATAGAAAAAGGTAGGAATCCATAAAAAACCCATATTGCTGAAGAAAAAAGGGTAATTTTTGATATTCTTAAAAAAGTTAATGTTTTTAGATAATTGCCCTTCAAAAATACCCGCGCCGGGATTGTTGAAGTATAACTGATAAAGAAAATATTTGATTGTGCACCAAATAATAAGCTGAAAAAAACAATGCAATGCTATCGTTTTAGGCTTATCTTTCCCTATGGCGGTAAACAAATAGATAAGGGTGAGAAAACAGGTAGTTTCTTTATTTAAGGTAGCAATTATAAATAATAGATAATATATAATCCATTTCTTCTTATATAGTAGGATTAAACCTAAGGTGAAAAATAAGATAACCGGCATATCCCAGGGATACCAAATAGTAGGAAGCAATAAAAAATTGAACGGCAAAACATAAAATAAAATTAAAGAAGCAACAGTACTTATTATTTGATTTCTAAAGAACAAAGAAAGATAATAACGGAAGGCAACAGCTAAGGAAAAAATGGAAAAGAACTCAATCAGCCGGAATAAGCGAAAGGGTATATCGCCAAATGATAATTTGGTATCCTCTAACATCCGCACAAGCCATGGGATTAAAATTCTATATTGAAATGGTACTGCCGCAGTACCATTTAAAAGGGCGGAAAGGGAAGCTCGGGTATATTGATAATTCAAAACAAATCGAATATGCATAAAATAATAAGAAAATATTATCGCGGTAATGAAAAATAAACAGTTGAGAAAACATCTTCCTTGCATGATAAAACTAAATTCTTTTAATCCCCTCCTCATTATTAAAATTTTTCCCTTCTGATACACTTTAAGTCAGACTTGTTTTGTGTCACGTGACACACTTTAAGTCTGACTTGTTTTGTGTCATTTGTCTTTAAACCCTATTGTACGATAAAAAGACGACCGACTTATGAAAAGTGTCTGGGTTATCTCTCTTATGGAATACCCATTAGCTAACAACTGTTCGATAAGATATTTTCTTGTATTCTTATCTTTCATGCCTATTGTTTTCTTTCTCAACTTAAAATCTTCGATCGATTTATTTAAATCTTCCCATTTCTTATCTTTACCTACAAACCTCTTTACCGTTCTAACTGCTTCTTTTATAAACATTTTTACTGAAGAAGAATCTAATAATGTGCCTCCTTTTATTCCTGCGCTTTCCTCTAGTATTCTTAGATATTCTTTTCTTGCTTTATCTATCTGAGAACTTAAAAGAAATAAAATCTCTCCAAAATTAATAAATGTATTTTTAGAAATACCTATATACAAACCAAGAGAATCCCATCTATAACTTTTAAAATCTTTGCATAAACCAGCCTTATAAGGATTAAGATGGATATATATTGAGGCAGCTAAAAAATAACTTTCATCGTTACAGAGACTTGCTCTATACCTTCCACAAAAAACATGTCCTTTACGTTGATATTTCTTATTAAAATAATCAGCATACTTCTCAAAAAGATTTTTCATTGCCTGAGAAAGGTTTTTTTCTTTTATTCTTAAGAGAAGATGTAAGTGGTTGGGCAGCAGGGAAAAACAGAAAAGATCAAGGTTAAACTTTTTGACTTTTTCTTTAAGCGTTCCTAAAAAATGTAAGTAATCGGCTTCTTCTAAAAAAAGTAGCTCTTTGCCCGGAGCGCGTTGGGTAATATGATAAATACCACCTTCAAAAATAATCCTTTTATTTATTGTTAAATACCTCTTTACCTTTTTCCCTTCAATTTTCTCTCCCATATCCATTCTTCTATTTTATCACAGCTTTTTTACAAATGACACACTTTAAGTCAGACTTGTTTTGTTTCACTTAATAAAATTATAGGTAATCTATTGCGCAACATCGCTGACAAATAGGTAGCAAGTTTGCTCTTAAAATTTTTTGGCGTAGGTATCCCATAATCTTATTATTCCATATGCTTTGAAGGTCTTCTTCCAATACATTTCCTACTTTTCTGTGAATGAAGGGACAGATTAATACATCACCATTCTCTATGACGGTAAAAGAATGAAAATGTTTGCAGATTAATTTTTTATTTTGCCCTATTGAATTATTGAAAAATTCATCGGGATATTTATAGGAAATTCGAGGGAAAACAGGAGTAAATACCCCCTCTTGCCTCCTTATTTTTTTTATCTGATTAACCGCATAAATTACTTTTTCTGCATACTCTTCTAAGTTTTGCATTTCTTTAACTTCCACAAAAAGTCTATCTTGGGGGTCTAAATCTAAATATTCTTGAGTTGCTATTACATCTTTATGTGAATAAAACATCTCCGGCATAAAAGTTAACCTATCAGCCTTCAACTCTTTTGCTAATCTTATGAGAAATTCACTGGTTTCTAAATTTTGGGGCGATAATACCGAGTAAATACCAATAATAAACTTATTTTGGGATAATCTTTTTAAAGATTCCACTGCTTTTTGATATGCAAGTGGTGAATTTCTAAACTTGTTATGAATTTCTTCCGGCCCATCGAGAGAGATAGCAATACTCTCAATGCAATTATATTCTTTTATTTTTTCTATAACATTTTCGCTCAAAATGCCATTTGTCCCTAATTTAGCTTTCATCTTCTTTTCTTCTATTAAATCTAATATCTGGAAAATATCTTTTCTCACAAATATTTCTCCTCCAATCATCTCTATAAAATTTACTCCCCACTTCTTTGCTTCGCTAAAGAATCTATCAATCTGTTTTATGCTCATTTCTGTTTTGGATAATTTCCTTCTCTCGTTTTGATGACAGAATTGACAATTCAGATTACACCGCATAGTAGGCTCAAACCATATTGATTTAGGCTTAGAAATACAGCCGCTTTCTTCAATCTTCTTCCATTTTGATTCTTTATTTTTTCCCCAATATAAACCTAATATTGAATCTGTAAATCCTCTCTTTATTAAAAACTTAAATAGCGGACTCCTTAACAATGCTAATTTTGTACTCATAATTTATTCTCTTATCTTCTCTCTAAATTTTTTGGCTTAAAATATCTCCTCAGATCATAGTATGCGAAAGCTTTAATGGCATCAAAAAAATTACCGTAGATTACTTTATGAATCTTAATGTTGGTCGGCTTTAGAGTATTGAAAAATCTCTTAACGCTTGCGGATACAAATAGTATATCGATATCCCTATTTAGCGCTGCTGCCGAATGCATATAAATTGAATCTACTACCACATTCTTTTTACTGAGCAATTGGGCAGCAAAAATAAGATTGATATTATTGGTTTGGAAAGGAGAAAAGAGAGAAAATTCTCCTAAGTCAATGTACTTAATTAGTTTACCGGGGATAACTGATTTTAAAGACGAACCTGAACGAGTATGCAAAAAACAAATTTCCTTCTTTAATTTTTGGTGTGCTGAGCTTATATCCTTATCACTAAGATAGACTTCTCCATGAATATCTTCTTTAAAGGATATCTGTTGGCCCAGTTTCCTGCTTAATCCTTCACATATCTGAAGTCGCCGATTTTCCTTCTTATTAAACAGAAGATAAAAAGTATTAATATTTTCTTTTTTAAGGGCCCGGGTGAGTTTGTTTATTTTCCTGAAGCTCTTAATAGTTTGGGAGTTGTTCCAAATTGAAGGACACCAGGGAAAAACTTTATCTCTGAAATTAAAATTATTAAAAAATCCGCAATTATAAACGTCATCTTTCACACAAAGGGCAAAATTTAAATTCTTGCTCATTACCCGTCTAATATAGGGCATAGAAATTATCAAATCACCCAGCCCGTGAGGGTGTAAGTAAATATGTTTAAATTTTTTTAATTTATCGAAGTCTTTCATTTGTTGCCGATAAAATAAACTGCCCTGGATATCAAAGGGTGAGCAACCAGCCTATTGATTTTAGAAAAAATGGGGTAGATTTTAGGAAATTTTCGGGTAATACTCATCCCCGGTAATACCCCAATAAAATACTTTTCTTTAAAATACTCTTTCATAATACTCCTAAATTTCCCGCAATGCATTTCGTTTATATGAGTAGGCTCTCTTTGTTCAAAGCCAAATGCGCATAATGCTGAATAGACATACTTATTAGGGGTAGACATGATTACTGTTCCCTTATCTGCAAGTAAATCCTTTATTTTCGCGAGAACTTCTCTTACTAAACTATATGGCAAATGTTCAATGACTTCTAACATCAATATGGTATTAAAATACCCTCTTTCTCTATTAAAATTCTCAAAATGTTCATTTATTACTCTTACATTTTTTTTAGATTCAAAAAGCTCCCTTGCTTTTTGAACAAGAATAGAATCCGGCTCGATTCCTACTACCTCTTTAGTATCGCATCCCTCTATTAAAAACTTTAGCTTCTCTCCATCGGCTATTCCTATATCAAGCACATTACCCCATAAATGACTCTTAATTTTCTCAACAAAATCTTCCGGCATATAAAACATTCTCTTGCCGCTGCCATAAATTTTATGGTAATTAGAAGCGTCCTTCAACTTATCTTCTCCATTTCTTTTAACTTATTAATTACATCATCTGGGGTTATCTTTCGTAAACACTCTAAGTTCTTTGTGCATTTAATCTTACTACTTGTAGAATAAAAAGGATATTTTAAACATGGGGAACAAGAAATACCCGATTTAATATAATAACCATTCTTTCCGTAAGGAGCGGTTCTTTTATAATTAGTGGGGCCAAAAATTCCTAAGGTAGGGACTCCTAAGGCAGCGCCAATATGCATTAGGCTTGTATCATTGGAAATAAATGATTTGCATTTTCTAATAAGGGCAGAAACTTTTTTTAATGACGCCTCATTAATAATAACGATATCCTTCTTGTAGCGAGATAGATCTTTTATTTTATCCTTTAACTCCTCCTCTTCTACTCCGCCAAAAATTAAAATCTTTGCTTTTTTTAACTCTATTAATCTATCGCAAGCTCGAGCGAAATACTCCTCTGGCCATCTTTTAAGCGAACCCTGCCATCGCTTATCCCAAATCCCTCCCCCTCCGGGATGCATCCCTATTAAAAACTCGCTCTCTAACCTCTTCTCCTTTAGAAACTGTTCGGCAAACTGTGCATCTCTTTTATCGATAAATATGTTTGGTTCCTTATTTTTAACTCTACTCTCAAGAGTGAATGCTTTGAGTAAATTCATGTTTTGCTCTATATCACAAAGACTTTCATCAACGGGAATTTTTACATTCTGCAAGAAACTAAAGGTTGCTATATTTCTACTATCATAGCTATGAGTAGCTCTTCTTTTTGCTCCAATCAAAAATGCCAATATATTAAATTGTCGTTTATTAGAGGGAAATAAGGTAACAGAATATGCATATCCTTTTCTCCTTAATTGTCTAATCACACTCAAATTTTTAAAGAATTTTTTAGAGAAAATAAAAATATCATCTACCAAGCTACTCGCCTCCACCACTTCTACTATCCCCTGATTTAAACCTAAAAAATCTATTCTTTCATCAAGGTAATGCTTTCTTAAAACTTTTAAAAAGGGGGTGGCTAACAAAGTATTGCCAATCCCCGATAAAGAAATTACTAATATTTTTCTCTTGTTCATAGTTTATTTTTTACGATAAAGGGCGACTTTGATTGTTTCTTTTTTATTTAAAGGGACTTTTATTATTTTGATAAATTTAAAATCGTCGAAATCTTTAGGGTTAGTTATCAAATCAAGCCAGTTAAGCCATCCTGGTTCATCAACAAATAAGTTTTCGAAAATCAATAAGGCATCAATTTTAGCATAATCGCTCAATTTTGAAAGATTTGTCGGTTTACTAGGGTAATAAACTGTTTTTCTCTCTCCATACCAACTTCCCCAGGCATCGAGATTAGTAACAACTACATCGTGGGGCTTGGTATATTCTCTAACAACATCTCCCATAATTTGATAAACTCCCTTAGGATTATTCTTGTATTTTTCTCTGTTATAAAAATAGTTCTTGGCCGTCTGGGGCAGTAAAAAAATGGCAATTAATACCGCAACTAAAAAATTAAGATACACTCTGCGGCGATAAGGATCTAGGGCCAAGCGATTAAACACCCTTATCAAACCACTAACAGCGAAAATTATCAAAAAAGGGACAAGGGGATGAAAATATTTCATTTCAGGTTTGGTAATGGTAAGAAGACTCACTACTAATACTGTGAGAAATAAAAATATTACCGCAACATGTATCAAGCGCTGGTTTTTTTGGGAGGGCGGCTTAAACAAGCTCAAAATATAAAAAATCCCTAAAAATGGCGGCATTAAGGTATAAATCCAATTCCAGGTATTAAATTGCGCATTAAAGTAAGAAAGGTTTCGGAAAAATATCTTTAAATTAGGGAATATTTTCTTAAAAATAAAGGCGAGATTCTTAACTGTGAAAGAAAAATCAATTTTATCCAAAGCGCGCATGATTTGCCCTCCAGGATAAACTTCTGTATTAAAAAAGAACGGGCTCCAGAACATATCCTTAAAAGAGCAATATCCGCCCAAAAGAGGAACAATCATTTTGTGAAAAGAAAAAATTACGAGCGAAATACCTGCTAAAAAAGAAAATATAGATTTCGCTCTTCTTCCTTTTGTTTGGGAAAAATAAATAAAAAAGACTAGGGCAGGGATATAAATTAAGGCAGTATTCCGGGTCATTACTGCCAAGCCCAAACTTAAACCAGCGCAAAAAATAGTTATTTTTTTCTTTGTATCATAAAGGAAAAATAGGCAAAGAAGCAGGAGACAAATAAATAACGGTTCGGATAAGCCGGAGGTGCTATACCAAAGCATTTCCTGGGTGAGAGAATAAAAAAGGCAAGAAAAAATGGCAACTTCTTTATTAAAAATCTTTCTGGCCAATAAGTAAACTAGCCATACCGACAGAAGAAAAAATAAGCCAGTTACATACATTACTGCTCTGTCGCTTGTGCCAAAAAGAAAAAAGCCTATTGCCAGAAAAAGAGAGTGCAGGGGTGGCCAGTAAGAATACCACTTATTTTGAGTCAGCTGCCCAATATAGCGAAAATATTCAGGATAAATAAAATTTGTGGATAAACCTTGACCTTCTTTAATATTCTTGGCTACACCGGCGTAAATTGCCGCATCATTATAATTAAAATATGGCGCTTGAAAATAAAAATGGAAAAGAAAACTTGCTGAAACAATAAGTATTAAAAAGATTATTTTTTTATCCAAACCGTATCCTTCTTTAGAAGATATTTAATGACAAAACGACTATAATATAACGCCCTAAGGAACTCTTTTGGTTTTTTTAGCATTCTTAAAATATATCTTAAATTAAAATGGCAGGTCGTTATCGCCTTTTTAGCAGAAGAAATTAATTCTTCATAACTTAAATATGGGTAGTCTATCCTCCCGTCAATTAAAAAATTAAATCTTGCCAAATACACATGCAAAGAAGTTTGGGGATAAACATGAGGAACTGTAAATTGATAAGAATGTAGGGGAAGCTTCTTTGCCCAGGTAATTGTATCTTTTATAGTTTCCTGTGTCTCCCCCGGTAAACCGAAAATAAAATCAGCATGGATAATAAATCCTAATTTATTGGCATAATAGGTAAACTCTTCTGCCATCTGGCGAGTTATTCCTTTGGCGCATTGTTTTAGAATTTGGTTATCTGCTGATTCATATCCTACATGTAAACAACGGCAGCCGGCTTTTTTCATTAATTTTAAAGTAGCAAAATCTAAATCTACTCGGGCATAACTTGACCAGGCCATCTTTATATTATTCTCTAAAATTGCTAAAGAAAATTCTTTGGCACGATAGGCAGGGAGAGTATCGTCTTGGATAAAAACCTCTCTAACAAAAGGTAATTGTTTCTTTATATATTTAAATTCATCAACTACACTTTTCATTTCCCTCTTACGATAGCCAAATCCTTTATTCATTACATGTGGCCATAAACAAAAGCTGCATTTTCCCCAATCACAGCCTCTTCCAGTAAATAAATCTATGAAAGGATGAGCTAAAGGTGCTTGACGATAATTTCTTATCCTTAGGTGCCTAGAGTAAACATCAGTAACAAAAGGAAAATCCTCTAAACGTTCCTCACTCACCGGGTCACGGGAAGGATTTTTAATAATGCTACCATGCTTTTTATAGGCAATGCCTTTAATTTCTTCTTTGGGTATACCTTTAGCCAGTTCTAAAATTGTCTCATCAAACTCTCCTGTGGCAGCAATATCTACGGATTCTTCTTTAAGAAACTCCTCCGGATTAGAAGAAACCCAAGGTCCTACAAATATGGTAAGAGAACCGGTCTCCTTTTTAATTACCCCGGCTATCTCTACATCATTTTTTTTACTTTCCAAGGAAGAATAAACCACACAAATCTGAGGAGAGAAATCTTTGACCATATTGACTGTTTCCTTAAAATTAAAATTATCTACCAAAGCATCTAGGAGACTTGTCTTAAACCCTTCTTTTTCTAACAGACCACAAGCATAAGCTAACCAAATAGGGTACCAATTGCTTGCTGAAATACTTCTTACTGTCCAGCGCGCTGAGCGGATAAAATGCTTCTTGTAAGGGGGGTTAAGCAAAAAAACTCTCATCTTTGTGAATAGATTACTCTCTTTGCTCCTTTAAGCATAAGGGGTAATTTACCTTTTACTATAGCGGACAAAGTTTTTTTCGCTATATAACCGGGACGTAAGTAAAACTCTCGGTTTGCCTTGCGGTACATCGTCTCAACTT
>JAHJHM010000125.1 GCA_018823915.1 Candidatus Omnitrophota bacterium | reverse complement strand
TTATTGAATATTTACAGGAGGTGTGATGGTCAAGAGGAGACACGAAAGAAAGAAAAAAATTCATTTAACTTCTAGTTTAGGAGTTGTACACATAAGAGCAACATTTAATAATACTATAATCACAATTACTGATTTAAAGGGCAATGTTTTAGTTTGGGCTTCAGCAGGGGCGGCAGGTTTTAAAGGAGCGAGAAAGTCTACGCCTTACGCAGCACAGATGGCCTCTTTAGATGTGGCTAAACGTGTTAAGGCAATGGGGCTAACCGATGTAGAGGTTTTAGTTAAAGGCCCTGGGCCAGGGAGAGAATCGGCTATAAGATCATTGCAGGCCGCAGGCCTAAGTGTAAGAAAAATAAAAGATATTACTCCTGTTCCACATAATGGATGTAGAGCAAAAAAGAAAAGAAGAGTATAGTAAAAATGCAAAATTTAAAATGCAAAATGAAAGAAACAGTTTATGGTTTATAGTTGATAGTTTATAGCGGATAGATTTTTTAATTTCGTGAATAAAGTGAGGTAAAGATGGGGAGATATTTAGAGGCAAAATGTAGACTGTGCAGAAGAGAGAAAATGAAACTATTTTTAAAAGGCATAAGGTGTGCTACCGAGAAGTGTTCTTTTGGTAAAAGGCCAACTCCTCCAGGAACGCATACACGTATGTCTTCCAAGTCTTCCTATTATTGTCTACAATTAAGAGAAAAGCAAAAAGTAAAAAGGATGTATGGGATGTTAGAGGGACAGTTTAAGAGATTTTTTAAAGTAGCGAGTAAGTCAAGAGGGGTTACCGGCCGAACGTTAATTCAACTTCTAGAGAGACGCTTAGACAATGTTATTTATCGTGCTATTTTTGCTTCTTCTCGCTCTCAGGCAAGACAATTTGTTTGTCATGGATTTGCTTTTATAGGGGAAAAAAGGGTTGACATACCTTCTTATGTAATAAAAGGAGGAGATGTAATAGAAATAAGAGCGAATGAAAATATAAAGGCTTTGATACGCGAAAACATCAAGATAGATTCAAAAGAAAGAAGCGTTTCTTCTTGGATCGAAGCTGATACTGAGAATTTAAAGATAAAGATTTTGCGTATGCCGGAAAGAGATGACCTTGCTGCTCCCGTTAATGAACAGTTGATTGTGGAGCTTTATTCGAAATAAAAGGAGGCAAAAATATGGGGATAAGTTGGCGGGATTTCCAATTTCCGAAGAAAATAATTGTGGAGCAAGACGGTTACAGTCCTAATTATGGGAAGTTTATCGCTGAACCCCTAGAAAGAGGTTATGGCGTAACTTTAGGTAATGCGTTAAGGAGAATTCTTCTTTCTTCCATTGAAGGGGCGGCGGTAATTTCTGTAAAGATAGAAGGAGTGAGTCACCAGTTTTCTACCATAGATGGTGTATTGGAGGATGTTCCTGAATTACTTCTTAATATAAAAAACATTGTTTTAAAATCTTATTCAAAGTCACCTAAAAAAATTTTTATAAAAAAAGAAGGAGAAGGAGAGATAAGGGCGAGGGATATCATAATTGATGAGACAATTGAAATTATAAATCCTGATTTTCTCGTTGCCACCACAACTTCTAAGAATGCGAAGTTAAATATTGAAATGGATGTGGGGAGAGGAAGAGGATATATACCTTCTGAAGCCAATAAGTATGAAGATATGCCCGTGGGCGTTATCCCAGTAGACTCTATTTTTACACCAGTGAGAAGAGTCTCTTTCAAAGTGGAAAATACGCGTGTGGGAAAAAGAACTGATTACGATAGGCTCATTTTGGAAATATTTACAAATGCCAGTATAGAACCGAAAGAGGCGTTAATATATGCCGCTAAAGTATTAAGTAAACATTTGGAACTTTTTTTCACCATCGGAGATATTTTCGAAGAAGAAGTAGAAGAATTAACTTCTGAGGAAATTTCTTTTTACGAGAAGCTAAAAATACCAATTTCTGAGCTGGAATTATCCGTAAGAAGTGTTAATTGTCTGCGTGAGGCAAATATTAAGATGTTGGCTGATTTGGTAGACAAGACAGAACCTCAGATGCTTGCTTATAAAAATTTTGGCAAGAAATCTTTAAATGAAATAAGCGCCCTTCTTAAGACAATGACTCTTTATTTTGGGATGAAGGTAGATAGGGAAAAATTAGAAATGCTATAATCTGGAGCTTTACCATTATTTTTGATTTTTAGCCATAAACTATATACTATCAACTATAAACTATATTGATATGAGGCATAGAAAAAAAAGTGAAAAGTTTTCCCGAAATTACGCTCAGAGAAGAGCATTGATGAAGGCCCTTCTACGTTCTCTTATTGTTCAGGAAAGAATAGTAACCACAGAATCAAAAGCTAAGCATATAAGAGGGAGGGCGGATAGATTAATTACCTGGGCAAAAAAAGATACCCTTCATTGCCGGCGTTTAGCTTTTAATATATTGGGGGATCATAATTTAGTAAAAAGATTATTCCAACAGATAGGCCCTCGTTTTAAAGAAGTATCTGGAGGCTATACTCGTATAATCGGTTTAGGCTATCGCAAGGGCGACGGAGGTAAGTTGACTCTTGTGGAACTGACAAAAATAGAAAAAAAAGAGAAGAAACAAAGAGGTAAAAAAGAGCAAAAGAAAATATCCAAAGAAGAAAAAAGAGAAGAAAAAAGAGAAGAAAAAATTGTGTCAAAGAAAGAAAAACCTAAAAAAGGGATCATCTCCGGCATGAGAAGGATTTTTAAGAAAAAGGGCGATTCTCTTTAATAATATGGGACAGACAATAGTTGAGAAAGTTTTTTCTTCTCATTCTAAAACTCCCCTTGCGGCAGACGATGTAGGAATTTGCTGGGTTGATTTTTGTTTTTCTCAAGATGGAACTACCGCGTTAGTTTTAGATGGGCTCCTTGGGCTTGGGGGAGCCATTAAAACTCCTAAAAAATACGCCGCGTTTATTGACCATAGCAGCCCTTCCCCCAATATGGGTGTATCTGGGGTTCACTCCCGGATGAGAAAATTTGCTCAAAAATATAAAAGTTTAATTTTTGATGCCGGGTGTGGCATATCACATCAATTAGTAGCCGAAGAAGGTTTTGCTTACCCGGGAGCGCTTATTTTAGGGGCAGATTCTCATACTTCTACTGCTGGGGCATTAGGGGCAGTTGCTTTGGGGGTAGGCTCCACAGATTTAGCGGTAACTCTTGTTACAGGAGAAAATTGGTTTAAAGTCCCTCAAAGCTATAAGATTGTTGTTAAAGGAAAAATTCCCAAGGGAGTCTTTAGTAAGGATATTATCCTCTATATTATTCATAAGTTGGGTTCCGGAGGTGCTACTTATAAATCTGTAGAATTTCACGGAGAGGCTATAAATAACCTTTCCCTTGAGGGGCGTTTTACTATTACTAATATGACTATAGAGTTTGGAGCAAAGTGCGGCATTATCCCTTCAGATAAAAAAGCTCTTTATTACTTGTCTAAATTAGGGATAAAAAAATGTAAACCGGTTTATCCTGACAGAAATTGTTCTTATGAAAGAAGTATTGAGTTTGATATTTCCAATTTAAGCCCCTATGTGGCTAAACCTCATAGCGTAGATAAAGGTGTTGCCGTTGAGGAGGTAGAGGGAATAAAGATAAATGAGGCTTATCTGGGAACTTGTACTAATGGAAGGTTAGAAGATTTAGAAGTCGCGGCTAAAATGTTAAGGGGTAAAAAAATTCACAGGGAAGTGAAATTTTTAGTAGCTCCGGCTTCCAGGAAAGTTTTCCTAAAGGCTTTGGAAAAAGGGTTAATACGTGTGTTTCTTGAAGCAGGAGGGATCATTTTGCCTCCTGGTTGCGGCCCTTGTGTGGGAACTCATCAGGGAGTTCCTGCAGATGGAGAGGTGGTAATATCTACGGCAAATAGAAATTTTAAAGGAAGGATGGGAAATCCAAATAGCTTCATTTATTTGGCATCTCCGGCAACAGTAACAGCGTCGGCAATGAAAGGAAAGATCACCGATCCCAGGAAGTACACATAGTCGTTATGTCTAGTTGTTAATAAGCGCTCAGTAAAGTGCGTTTTATTGCAAAGTGCAAAGTGAAAAATGCAAAATGGGATAAGAAAGAAGGATAAGTAATTTTGACTTTTGCAATTTACAATTTGCATTTTGCACTGAATATTCAAAAGAATTTAGATGGTATTCAAAGAATATTTACAGTTGTTGTGTAAGTTATGATTAGTATAAATTCTCTTCTTAAGTTAACTATGGAGCGAGGTGCAAGTGACCTTCACATTACGGTAAATAGCCCTCCAATATTAAGGATTGACGGGATGCTTTTTATTACTGATTATTCTGTTTTGAATGCAGAGGAAATCAAATTTCTCATTTACTCCATTTTGAACGATGACCAAAAGGCAGCTTTTGAGAGAGATAGAGAGTTAGATTTTTCTTTTTCTCTTCCTGGTATGGATAGATTCAGAGTAAATGTTCATTATCAAAAGGCCAATGTAGAGGCTGCCTTCCGGCGTATTCCTAAAGAAATCCCCAGCTTGGAAAAATTAGGGTTGCCTGAAGCCGCTTATAGTTTGATAAGAAAGCCCAATGGTTTAGTCCTTGTAACTGGGCCAACAGGAATGGGCAAAAGTACCACTTTAGCGGCAATGATTGATATCATCAACAAAGAAAGAGAAGAAATGATTGTCTGCGTAGAGGATCCAATTGAATTTATTCACAATAATAAAAAAAGCATTGTGAAGCAAAGAGAAGTTTATTCTGATACACATTCTTTTTCTGAAGCACTAAAAAGAGCATTAAGGCAAGACCCTGATGTGATTGTGGTAGGGGAGATGCGTGATTTAGAAACAATTTCAACTACCATAACGGCAGCTGAAACCGGGCATTTAGTTTTGGCCACTCTCCATACCCCTGATGCCCCTCAGACAATCCAGAGAATGATTGATGTTTTTCCAGCTTATCAGCAAAAGCAAGTAAGAGTGCAGTTGGCTGATTGTCTTCAGGGCGTGATTGCTCAATTGCTTCTTTCTAAAAAAGAAGGAAAAGGGAGAGTTCTTGCTACAGAAATTATGATTGCTACTCCGGGAATAAAGAATCTTATCAGAGAAGGAGAGGTTGCTCAGATACTTTCTTTAATTCAAGTGGGAGGCCAGTATGGTATGCATACTATGGATAAATGCCTTAAGGAATTTTACAAAAAAGGAATAATCAGCAAAGAAACAGCCCTGGGTAAGGTTAAAGAAATCATGGAGTTTGAAAAACTATAATATATAGCAATGATTTTAAAAGGTAAGGTATTTAAATTTGGCGATGACATTAACACTGATGGAATTATTTCCGGGAGATATAAATTTTCTATCACCGACATGAAAGAACTTTCCCGCTATCTTTTTGGAGATATCCGGCCTAATTTTTATAAAGAGATAACGCCGGGTCAATCAGTAATCGCTGGTGGGAAGAATTTTGGTATGGGATCGTCAAGAGAACAGGCTCCCTGGGTAATAAAAGAAGCAGGAATAATTTGTGTAGTGGCGATGAGTTTTGCCCGTATTTTTTACAGAAACGCTTTCAATATCGGCTTGCCTTTGATTGAGGCCGATACATCTGGAATAGATGAGAATTGCACAATAAGTATTGACCTTGATAAGGGAGTGATAAAAAAAATAAACCCCGTTAGAAGCAAGTCACCACAGATAACTGCCGCGCCAAAGGTAGTGACTTCTAACGAGGTGAACGATAATGTTGTTGTGAGATTTAATCCCTGGAATACTTTTCAGAAGAAATTAATCAGCTGTGGCGGAATCATAAACTATCTCAAAAAATACAAAGATTTTAATGTATGATTTGGCTATAATCGGCGCAGGAGTGGCCGGAATCGCCTGCGCAAAAATAGCGGCAAAGTATGGATTCAAAATTCTTCTTCTGGAGGAGAACAGAGAAGCCTTCGGAGGAACCTGCCTTAATAAGGGTTGTATCCCCACCAAATTTTTTCTTAATTCTTCAAAATTAAATAAGAATTGGCAAGAGATTTTTAAGGAAAAAAACGAAGTTATAGAAAAGATAAAAACGCCTTGCCTTAATTATCTAAAGAATAAAGGTGTAGAAATTGTCTGGGGGCAAACTTCTTTTCTTGATGAACATACATTGAAAATAAATGGGAAGGAAAAAACGGCAAGAAACATTATTGTCGCCTGTGGTTCAACTCCGGCGAAGATATTAGATTGTGATAAAGCGATTTTTGCTCAAGAGTTATTCAGCCAGCCAACAATACCTGAAAAATTTCTTATTGTAGGGGCAGGAAGTGTAGGTGTAGAATTGGCTTCTTTGTTGAATGGCTTAGGGAAAACCGTTTGTGTGGTAGAAAAAGAAAAAACAATTTTGCCTTCTTTTGATTGTTATCTTACAAGCCGCCTAAGAATTATTTTACAAAAGAAAGGAATAAAAATAGAAACAGAAAAAGACGCCCTAATCAAAAATTACGAAGAATTTGATATGATAATTTCTTCTGTAGGCAGAGTTCCTAATATTAAGGATTTAGGGATGGAAAAAATTGGTTTATCGCAAAACGCGAACGGATGGATAAAAACTGATGAATTTATGAAAACAAATCTGGAAGGCATTTATGCCTGTGGAGATATTACCGGCAAAAAACTTCTTGCCTATGTGGCAGAATATCAGGCTGGAATTTGTATTAAAAATATAATGAATACAAAAGATGCGGAAGATTATTCGGGAATTCCTGAATGTGTATTTTCTTCTCCTCAAATAGCTCAGGTAGGAATATTGGAAGATGAGGCTCGGGCCAAAAATTTAAAATATCGAGTGATAAAATCCAACTTCTTAAAATTTTCTTCTTCCTATGTTTACAATGATAACGACGGTTTTATAGAACTCCTTGTGAATGAAGAGGATAGAATAATAGGAGCAGGCATTATTTCTTTATTTGCCGCAGAGCTCATAAATATTCTTTCCCTTTGTATTAAAAATAATCTTACCTTAAGTGATCTTAAAAAAAACGTTTTCATCCATCCAACCCTAACAGAAATAATACCACTTCTTTTGTTGGTATAGGCAGGCGACAGGCATGTAAACTTCCGTAAATCTCCGCTGAAACTTCAGATGAAAACCCTTTTGATTTGTCTAAATTTTGATATAATCTAATGAGAGTTTCAAAAATTGAACGCTTATACAAGCAAGAGAGGTGAATTTATGAGTAGAAAAAAAGTATTAGTGGTAGATGATGAAGGTCAATTTTTAGAGATGATAAAGTTAAGATTAGAAGCGAATGGTTATGAGGTAATTACTGCTTGTAATGGAAGAGAGGCTTTAGAAAAGATAGAAAGTGACAAGCCCGATGTGGTTTTTCTTGATATATTAATGCCACAACTTGATGGGGTAGAAGCGTTGAGGGCGATACGAGAAAAAAATAAAGATTTACCCGTATTTATAACTACAGCGTTTTCCACTCAAGAGCGGTTTAAATTAGCAAAGGGGTTAGATGCTTCCGGGTTTATTGTTAAGACCGGTGATTTAACTAAAGAAATCGATAACATAACGAGTATGTTAAGTTTAGCGGATAAATATAAAAGTAAGAAATAAGGAGAATCAATGGACGAAAAGAGAATATTATTAGTTGATGATGAAATAGAGTTAGTGGAGATGGTAAAGATGAGGCTTGAGGCGGGCGGCTATGAAGTTATTACTGCTTATGATGGCCAAGAGGCGCTGAATAAAGCAAAAAGAGTTAAGCCTGATTTAATTATTTTAGATATAATGCTTCCTAAGATGGACGGCTATAAAGTTTGCGGTTTACTTAAGGCTGATATAAGATATAGCAAAATTCCTATAATTATGTTTTCTGCCAAAGCGCAGGAAGAAGATATGAAGTTAGGTGAAGAGGTAGGTGCCCAAAGTTATGTAACTAAGCCCTTTGAGCCGCAAGTATTACTTTCTAAAATTACGGAGCTATTGAAGCAGTCGGAGGGGAAATGATAAAAAGACAGAAAAAGTCATTAGGTGAAAGTTTGGTAGAGGAAGGGATTATAACTTTAGAGCAGCTTAGAGAAGTAAAAGAAGAAGAAAAACGCTCTGGTACGCGCTTGCGAAAAGTTTTGGTTAATAAGGGTTTAATTGCCGAAGAGGATTTAGTCGCATTCCTAAGTAATAAATTAGGTTTACCTAGAATCGAGTTAAGTAATTATTTGATAAGTTCGAAAATAATTGAATTTGTACCGGAGGGCTTAGCCAGAAAATATGAGTTAATCCCGGTGCTTAAAATAGGAAATCGTTTGACCTGCGCTATGGTTGACCCTTGGAATGTATTTGCTTTGGATGAAGTAAGGGCAGCCACCGGTTTTATTATTGAGCCGGCAGTAGCTACAGAAACAGAAATAAGGAAAGCTTTAAATGAGCATTATGGCGCAAAAGGGACGATAGAGGAGATAATTAAATCTATTGATCAGGAGAAACCTCTCCTAGAGCAAAAGTCGATAGACGCGAATGAACTCCAGGGAATTGCTGAGGAACCGGTTGTAATAAAATTAGTTAATTTAATTATTGTGAAAGCTATTGGAGAAAGAGCAAGCGATATACATATAGAGCCCCAAGAAGATACTTTAAGAATAAGATTTCGGGTTGATGGGATGCTCCATGAAGTCGACTCTCCTCCTAAACATATTCAGTCAGCGATAATTTCCCGGATTAAGATTATGGCAAATTTGGATATTGCCGAACGCCGCATCCCACAGGATGGAAGATTTACCGTAAAGGTAGAGGGTAGAGAAGTTGATGTTCGTGTATCCTGCGTGCCTACTATATTTGGGGAGAATGTGGTATTGCGCCTCCTGGATGTTTCTACGGCTCTCAGAGGCCTTAGTCAACTAGGGTTTTCTAAAGTAGTTTTAGAAAATTATGATAAACTTATCAAACATCCTTATGGGATAATTTTAGTTACCGGCCCCACAGGAAGCGGAAAAACTACCACTCTTTACGCTTCTTTAGATAAGATAAATACCGAAGAGAAAAATATCATTACCGTTGAAGATCCTGTAGAGTATAAACTTTCCGGTATTCGTCAGATTCAGGTTAACCCTAAGGTAAATTTAACCTTTGCCAACGGCCTTCGTTCAATCTTGAGGCAGGATCCTGATGTTATCATGGTTGGGGAAATCAGGGATTTTGAAACTGCCGAAATTGCTATTCAGGCTGCTCTTACCGGCCACTTGGTATTTTCTACTCTCCATACTAATGATGCCGCGAGCTCTGTAGTCAGGTTAATTAATATGGGAGTTGAACCCTATTTGATCGCATCTTCTCTTGCCGGGGTTTTAGCGCAGAGATTGGTGAGAACAATCTGCGAGGATTGCAAGCAAGAGTACACTCCTTCAAAAGAAATCTTAAACGACATTGGCTTATTAGATCAAAGACCAATGAACTCAGGGCAACAGTCGGAGAAGACCAAATCCAAAAAACTCATAACTCATAACTCTGAACTCATAACTTTCTTCCGGGGCAAGGGCTGCCCTAAATGCATGCATACCGGCTATAAAGGAAGAGTCGCTCTTTTTGAGCTGCTAAATGTTGATGATAAACTTCGTAAGTTGATTATTGATAAAGCCCCTCAGGGAGAAATTAAGCTTAATGCCCGTAGTTCGGGGATGGTTAGTTTAATGGCAGATGGTATCGAAAAAGTTCGCCAAGGATTAACTACAATCGAAGAAGTGTTAAGGGTAACGCAGGAGGAATAATGCCTTCTTATTTATATAAGGCGCGAGATGAAACAGGGAAGTTAGTTAAGGGTGCGCTGTCTGCGGCGAGCCAGGAAGAACTAACCGATAAACTGGCGAAAATGGGGTATATGACTACCTATGTTAAGCTGGTAAAAGGTATCGGAATAGAGAGAACATTAGAAAAATTTAAAGGAATAAACACAGAGGATATGATTGTGTTTAACGTTCAGCTCTCCAATATGATAAATGCCGGCATACCAATTTTAGCCAGTTTAAAGACTCTTAGCGGGCAAAT
>JAHJHM010000009.1 GCA_018823915.1 Candidatus Omnitrophota bacterium | reverse complement strand
TGGCTACTTCTACAATATCGATAGGATACATCGAACCTAATCCTAAACGGGTAGTCATGCCTCCGGAAAGATCTACAAAAGCTATCTTTCCTTCTCTTAATAAATTCTTGACTTTTATCCTATAATCTTCAAGCTCAGGTATGTCTTCTACTTTAAACGCTTTACCTTCGCGGATTAAAGAAGAATATTCCTTATCGGCATTAATAATATCCATCAGCTGCTGGATATCCTCTTCTAAAGAAACAACTTTCTCTTTCAATTCCAGAGAAGCCTGAAAGGACATTCCAGCTTCTAACTTAAAAAGTGACTTAAGATGGTTATATAACGGCCTGTTTACGTCAGCAGCTGCCTGATTTATCCACTTTCCTAAAATGTTGTGACGGAACTCGCGGGAAGTGAGGGGGGAAGAGACAATTTCCACCTGATACCTTTGAAGGAGGGGTCTTACCAGCTCTTGGGCATTGTCGTAAAGCTGAATATATTCGGGAATACGCAATGACCAGTCGTTTTCAAAATTCATTGCTTTGCGTACCCATTCCTCCCACAGCTTTGGTTGTTTAAAACGCATACGCAAAGCTAATTGGAAAATATTATACATAGCTAAGACAGTGCGTTTCATGCTCGCAGGATCACCATAATCAAAAGCAGGAGCAATAAAATCAGGATGGGTTCCTCGCATTTCTACAAAATCTATTAGCCCGCCGGTATAAGTAACTATTCCCAAAGAACCCTTAACTGCGGCTTCAGTATTACCCGTTCCTGCCGGCTCATACCAGGAAGGCATAGCGTAATTGTCTCCACTGGCATCAATTTGCTTGGCAAAGGAGGAATCAAACTTCTCTAAAAATGCCACTTGCCCGCTTTGTTTATTTTCTTGGGCAAACTCACGCATTTTTTTAACAAACACACCTCCATCCGGGTCTTGAGGAGTTCCCATAATAACCAGCTGAACCTTCTCATTATCAGGGCCTCTTAAATTAAGGATTAAATCAATTAATCGCTCTCCCTGCTTAATTCCTCGCTCGTTATCTTCATCCAATTCCATAAACCCAGTTAGAAGTAAGTCACCACGGGTAACTGCCCCGCCTCTGGCGGAGACTTCTAATGAGGTAAACAGAAGAGAGAGTCCCTTCTGCATTGCCAACCGAGTCACTGCCGTAACCATTAAAACATTCTTATTCTCCTCTAATTTGCCGAAACATTTTTGCTCATTAACCGGCTTTTTACTCTCTTGAGCAATTAATCTATTAATTTTAATTTGCAGGACACGTTTATTATTTTCGCGCTTTTGCATAAGGTCAGGGTCATCTTTAGTGAATTGTTTAAACCTGATATCCTTTTCCTTATCTACCACTTCCTTAAGTTCCTCTAAAGAATCGGGCTTAGCCGTCTTAAGGCGTAATCCATTATAAATACCTGCCACTACCCCTTCTCCTGCCCTTCGGGCAATTACCCCTCCTAAACCAAAACCTAAACGATCAGTTTGAATCTCTTTACTATTACCCTTACTTACAGCAACGATCATCTGGGCAAATTCTAAACCACCTTTAAGAAAATTGTGTTTTCCTATAGATAGAAGCCTGCCTTCACTATCATAAGACCAGTATTCTAAACCTCCTTTGGTCTGATGCTGCAGGTGAAGAGGTAAATTGGTAAGACTATATGTATCAATTTCTAAATAATACTTGGTTAAACCTGAATCTTTCACAGAGATAATTCTGTTTTTAATTAAAAAACCTGCTAAAGGATCTTTTCGGGCTATGTTCACTCTTCCTGCAAACAAACCCTGATAAGCAAGATTATGGGTGATAATAACCGTACCTGTTTTTGCCAATAAGTCTCGATATTGAGAATGATTACGGTAAATTGTTTCCATATAAACCGGGCCTAAACCAACCTGCCAATCATTAAAGTGTAAAATATCCGGCTTAATCCCTAATTCTTTTACTATGAGCATTGGCGCTTGAGAAAGAATAACCGCTTCTATATAACCATAGAGACTATCGCAGTAAGATTTACCATCAATCTTAGTTTCAGGATAAACAATAGGGTAAAGTAAATCCCCTTTATCTTTAACCCTTAGATAATGCACTCCCTCTAAATTGCTATAGAAAACTTCTCCTTTAAATTCTCCCTTTCCCAGAGGAACTCCTATATTCAATAAAAGTACCCCTTTTTCTAAAGATATATCGCCATGTCCCTCTTTAAAATAAGGATTAACTACCAATACCATATGCCCGGCTTCAACTAAGGCTTGAGATAACTCCCGCACATAATTAGCCTGTCCGCCTTTCTTTGACCAGCCTTCCATAGCAACAAAGACAATTACTTTCTTGCCTGCTCTTTGCACTTTATAGGCCTGTCTTTGAATAGAATCTATTGATGAAAAGGCTATATTTTCATTCTTAAAATCTTCCAATATCTTCTTAACGTCTTTTTTTGTTTCGTTCTTAAGCCAATAATCAACCCCTTGAAGAACCAAATCCTCAACATTTTTTGCCCCAATAGCAGGTTTTGTAATAATGCTAATATCGAAACCCAATATTTGAAAGATATCTACCCCTGCTTCTTGTAATTCTACAAGCAACTGCTTGTTTAACTCCCTTAATCTCTTCACAACTCTACAATATTCGTCATCTTTTTCTCCGCCTACATTACTAACATGAATCATAAAATCAACATCAGAACTCTCAACAGCCATTCCTGTTGCCAAAGAACCCCAAGCATATCCCCCAAGAATGAAATCAGAACCAAACTCTTCCTGTAACTGTCTCAGGAGAGTAAAACCGAGTAAAGAAAGTAAAACAGGATAAATCCTCTGTCCCCAGGAGGTTACTGCTGTATGAGTAATCTCTTTAATACTAAAATCATCATACAAACGGACAATCTCTTTTTCCCCTGCTTTTGCCTCCAGCATAAGTTTTGCTATCAAAACTACCTGCTTAAGCACCTCATCTTCCTCTGAAATAAGAGAAGAAGAAGCCTTATCCTGTTTGCCTGCTGTTTCTAAAGCAAGAGGAAGGTTGTTGAAGGCTTTGAAGTCTTTTACTGTGGCACCCTGGCGGTAAATTCCGCGGTGAGCAAGCAGATAGGAAAAATCTCCAAGCGGAGTCTCAAGTTGAAGGCCTCCGGGGCGCATACGCACT
>JAHJHM010000124.1 GCA_018823915.1 Candidatus Omnitrophota bacterium | reverse complement strand
TTTGCACTTTGCAATATGCACTTTGCAATTTGCAATAGAATGTACTCTACTGACTATTTACCTAAGCTCATTCTGCATTTTTCATTTTTCATTTTTCACTTTGCACTTTGCAATAATATGTGCTTTACTGACTATTTACTGTCTATTTAACTATGAGCCCGCAGTTTAACAGTTTAAACCGGTATTTCCGGCTGATAAACAATCCTATTCACCCCTAAACGCTCCAACTCTTTAACTGAAATTCGAGGATTTTTATAAAATTGAGTGTTACCCTTTAAATATATTAGCTTAGGTATAGTTTTATGCCGCATTTTAAAAGTATACCTTTGACACTGCCTTTTGCAAGATTTAATTTTAAGAAAAGACTTATTTTTCTCATCACAGCCGGCAGTAGGGCAGAAAAAAGTAGTGCTGATATAAACGTAAGGAAAATATACTGAGGCAGAAATTTTACCCTTAGGTAATTCCAATCGTATTCCGTGAGCAGTATTATCTAATTCGATTCTCCTCACTCCCCGGCTAATTAAAAAATTGTGGATGATCGGGACGCTGGAAGCATTTGAGCCTTTATAATAAGGGTCTAAATCCAAAGGGAGCTTTTTCGTAAAAATAAGGATTCTCTGTTTGGGATTCTGGGGATTTTGAATAAGCCGAGGGCATGCATCTCTCTTAAGTAATTTTGCTAACCTTGGTCCTCTTTTTTGCTTGGTGAGCAATCGACCTAAAACCGGCATAAGATTCGGATACTTACAGTTAACCAAATTTAATACTCCCCAGTCATTAACAATAATCTCACAGTTAACAGTCTTTGCTTTCAGTAATTCAAGCAATACTTGTAATTTTTTTAAGCCAGCATTAGTTACATAGGGAGCAACTAAAGAAAAATCTAGTTTATTTTTCCTCACAAAAGACAATATCCCATCAAGCTCATCAGAAGAAGGAATCAATCTTTCACAAAATTCCCTGCCATAGTAGAGCCGGCTGTATTTCCCATCTACATATTTTAACTGGTTGGGCTTAGTGATAAAAATTGCTCGCTCCATATTATTGATTAGCACTGATTCGCGTATTCAGGATGGTAACAATTATTACCTCTGCATTTTTTCTTATACTCAAAGGTTTTTTGATACAATTCCTGAGCCTTATGGATAAACTCTTGTTTTTTTATATCTTTATTGTTTTTTAAAATACCCAAGCAAGCATGAATGAATTTTACGCTCGCAAGTCTTATTTGCGGAGATAACTGTCTGCCGACAATCTTAACTGATTTAACTTTTGTGCGCGCAATGTCGTACAGGGAGCAGGCGCCGCACTCTGTTCCATCTGATAAGTGTTTATAGAATGTAGGCTTTATTTTTTTTGTTCTCCAATTCGTTCCTGCGGAATCAAAAACTTCTACAGAATATCTGAGACAACAGGCGTCAGCCTGAGCATCGGGGTCAAGAGCAGTAATGAGATGTAATCGCTCATCTTTCTTCCAGCTTTTCTTAGAAAGGTCCTCCACGGAATCCCTGCCGTAGGTATGTAAAAAAGTGCAGAAACCATCGATATAAACACACAGTGTAGTAAGGATAAACACCTCAAAATCTATACCGGGATGATTTTCCGATAAGGCATTCATTGATTTAATGGTTGTCTGGCGGTCTAAAATCATTCGCGAGGCGCCTAGATTTTTATAAAAATCTACTGCCTGAGAATTAAATACCGTGCCTCCGGTTGATATATGTAGTTGTTTTTTGGTCTTCATTCTTCTTAAAGTCAACAACAATCCTAAATCAGCAATAATAAAACCATCAAAATCTATTTTTTCTAATTGATTAATAATTTTAAGAAGTAACGGGTATTGGGAATTCACATATAGGCCGTTTAAAGTTAAATATACGGGAATGCTTCTCTTATGGGCCAGTTTAACGGCTTGATTTAATTCTCCTAAATTAGTAAAATTGCTACCACCACCCTTTCGCTCAAATTCTAAACTAGTATATTTCTTTACCCAGAGAGGGGAAAGATAGCCGCAATAAAGCTCGCCTGCCCCCGCCTCGATTAAAGGAATTACTTCTTTTTTTTCGCGAAAAGGAGTGGTTATCTTTAACATTAGACTCTCTTAAGCGTGCGGCGTGAAGCGTGTTGCGTGTTACTTCTTCTAATCTCTGCTCGATGTTTACTTTCTGAGTCGCAAATGGTAAAGGTTCTATTGTCAAGCCAAGCCTTGGCCGGGCACCATTTACAATACGGCTCCAAATCGCACTTGTCACATTGATAACTTTCATCAGGTTTTATATTTCTTACCAATTTCTTTAGCCTTTCCCACGCCTCCCTTAAGCTTATTCCATTTACCTTATTTTCTATTCTTTGTTCTCTATTATTCATGATTTGTGTTCTGTTGTCTAATATAGCACATTCGCGTAAATTAGCGTTAGATTTGCGTCTATTTGCGTTTAATAATACTCTATATTTCGGATAATCAATCATCAAGCACATTTTTAATTCTCCTAAAGGAGTAATCGCTGCCTGGCTGACACCCACACCGCATTTGAATAAGTTGATAGTTGATAGTTGATAGTTGATAATCTTTGTATCGCAATCAAGTAAGTTGTCATTAACCGCTTTAGGGCATATAGTTGGTAACCTACGGCCTGTGGCAACCTGCGGCCTGTATTTAAATGGCTCTTTTGAGCCGTCTAAGCGCGGAGAAAGCATATCATCCAAACGGTGCTTTGCACCGTTTGGATGCAAAGCGCCTAAAGAATGGACGAAATCTTCTATCTGACTTATCTCAGCTTCATTTTCTTTTAAAACGCAGGTCTTAAATCCTAGATCAACTCTCTCTTTATGCAAAAAATCAATAGCACCAAATACTTTCTCTCTGGCCCCACGCACCCCGCTAATTCGCTCAAAGGGTTTTTTGCTCATTGCGGGAATAGTAATATCTACTTTATTCGGCCGTAAACGTCCTAGTTCTTGGGCTTCTCTTTTCTTAATCAGAGAACCATTGGTATAAACAATCACCTCAAATCCGCGTTTCTTTGCATACCAAAGGATTTTCATTATATCTTTTCTCATAAATGGCTCACCGCCGGTAAAGCCTAAATAAAAACAGCCAATATCCTTTAGTTGATCAAGAAGGGAAAATACCTCTTTTGTATTAAGTTCTCCCTTTTTTCGATAACTTTGGGGGACATAACAATGTTTACATTTAAAATTGCAGCGGTAGGTTAATTCAAACATCACCCGCAGGGGAAAACCACTCTCCTTCGCCGATTCATGTATTTGCTGCCAGAAATTATTATATAGTTGAAATCTCATTGTGATAAAGTTTACTACCAAAAGGAGGAAAAACAATATCTAATTATTCTTTTCTATGTCCTTAGCTCTATGTCCTTGGCTTCTTTTCTCTGTATTGATGGTTAAACTATTTATCAAAGCATAAGCTTTATCCAAAGTTTCCTGGTACTCTGCTTGCGGTTTAGAATCAGCGACAATACCTCCTCCTGCCTGAAAATAAATATTTTCTCCCTTCATAATCATAGTGCGGATTGCGATATTTAATTCCATGGTATTATGAAAACTTATATAGCCTAAACTTCCTGTATAAATATTTCTTGCCGTTGGCTCTAACTCATCGATTATTTCCATGGCTCTAATTTTAGGGCAGCCGGTTATTGAGCCTCCGGGAAAAGTTGCTTTAATTATATCTACCAAACTCGTTCTTTTATCTACTTTGCCCTTAACGATAGAGATAGCTTGGAATACTGTAGAATAGGCTTCTATTCTTCTATGTTCTGTAACTACCACTGAACCCGGCTTTGAAATCTTACCAAGGTCATTCCTTTCTAAGTCCACAATCATCGATAGTTCCGCGCCGTCCTTTACACTCTTTGCTAATTCATCTTTAAGTTTTTGATCTTGTTTGCAATTTTTCCCTCGCGGCCGCGTCCCCTTCATTGGCCGGGTTTCAATAGCGCCATTTGCGACTTTAAGAAATAATTCCGGGGATGAAGAGATAATTTTAAACTTCCCAAAATTCAAATAGGCGCTAAAAGGGGCAGGATTTATTTTATTTAAGCGGGAATATAGCTCGTAGGCAGAGTATGGCCATTTTGTGTGGAAGCGTTGAGATAAGTTTACTTGATAGATGTCCCCGGCATAGATATATTTTATCGCTTTTTTCACCGCCTTCATATAGCCGGATTTGGAAAAATTTGCTTTCAAGACAGGCTTGTATGCTTTATACTCATACTTTAAAACTTTTCTTTTAGGCAGAGATTTAACGGTTTTTTTTACCTCTCGCATTAATTCTTCCGTTCTTTTATACGCGGAAGAGATAAAATCAACAATGCTTATGTAAACATGATCGGGCTTGAAGTTATCATGAATTAATAATGCTTGATAAAACACAAAATACATATCCGGTAATTTTAAATCATCTTTAGCCTTTTGTGGCAGTTTTTCTAAAAGATCTTTTAAATCATAAGAAAAATAGCCTATACCTCCTCCTATAAATGGAAGAGAAGTTGGATTATTGATTTTATATGTTTTTAAGATAACATCGAGGTAAGCAAGTGTGTTTTTTTGTGTCTTGCTATTTAAAACCAGAAAGGGTTCAAACCCAATAAATGAATATCGGCCGACATCTGTTTTAAGAGAGCTGTGGAGGATAGAAGAATTTAGCTGGCTGCTAAAATGGGCGAATAGTTCTTCTACCGGATAGTTTAATTTTACTTTTTCAATTGCTGGAGAGGGATTTATCCTTGGCAAGCTGGAAGTCATCTTATATCTTAATAAAGTTTTGAATTATCTTTTGGCCATATTCGGTAAGGAATGATTCCGGATGACATTGCAGGCCGAATATCGGCCATTTTTTATGCTGCAGTCCCATTACAATCTTATCCATGGGGATACCCTCATACCCTTGCGGCGGGCACAGGCGGGCACAAGTAGACCCTCCTGATACCTTTACCCAGCAGGGTAGGCCTTCCCAATACATTTTAGGGAAGGGCCTTAAAGGAGGGGTCTTATCTTTAGTTTGGGCAGTAATTTCTAAACACTCAGGAATATTAATTGCCTTCAAGGAGTGGTATCGCGCTGCTTGAAATGGGTTAGGCACGCCTTTTAAAATCCCCTTATTGTTGTGATAAACCAAAGAAGCCTTCCCGTGGATAATCTTTCCTACCCGCACAATCTGTGCTCCAAAGACTTTAGCGATACATTGATGACCCAGGCAAATTCCAAGAATGGGCGTATTCATCCCAAATTCCTTAATAATTTCGTTGGAGATGCCCGCGTCAAGGGGGGTTTTTGGCCCTGGGGAAATGACAATCTTCTCAGGGCATAGCCGGATTACTTCTTTAACGCTAATTTTGTCATTTCTTTTTACTAATACTCTTATTCCTTCTTTAGCAAAACACTGGTATAGATTATAGGTAAAAGAGTCATAATTATCGATTAGAAGATACATCTTACATTTTCTGGGTTTAAACTGATAACGGCAGAAGTATACTCTTTTCTAAAAGTAAAATCAAGGAGAATTATCGCGGTTATGATGGCGAGTTAGGTAAATATTCAGTGAACCACGTCTGTTTTTTCTGAATATTCAGTGCAAAATGCAAATTGAAAATTGCATACCCTAACGGGCACAAGCAAGTTAAAATTATTTATTTTTCTTTGCCG
>JAHJHM010000123.1 GCA_018823915.1 Candidatus Omnitrophota bacterium | reverse complement strand
CTCTATTTCTTCTTGTCTCTGCGCGCGTGGAATATCTATCTGGTCTAAGATAAGATGGCGATTGAGGAAGGCCTGCTAAGAGAGCGCATTCAGAAAGACTTAGATCCTTAGGATGCTTTTGAAAATACTTCAGCGATGCAGCTTTTACTCCGTGGATATTTCCTCCGTAAGGCGCTATTTCGAAATAAAGCTTTAATATCTCCTCTTTTGTATAAAGGCTTTCAAGTTGAACAGCATGAACAGCTTCAACAATCTTGTTAAGCATCGTGCGATCTCTTCCCTCAAGAATCCTAATAACTTGCATGCTTACCGTGGAAGCACCAGATATAATTCTTCTGTTAGCAATGTTTAATTTGATAGCCCTAATAACCGCTCCGATATCAATGCCTGGGTGTTTGAAAAACCTTTTGTCTTCTATAGCCAAAGTTGCTTTTACAAAATCAGGATTGATCTCATCCAATCCAACCGGCATAAGCCATAAGTCTTTTTCTCCGGTGAATGAGCGCAACATATTCCTATCTTTATCATAAACGGATTTTGAATAATGAATGTTGTTTATGCTGTCATAAGGAAAAGGAAATATATTTAGAATAGCAAAATAGCCGATAATGCCGCAGATAACTACACATAGCGAGCAAATTAAGACTGCTTTTGCTATAATTCTAAATCGTCTCACAAAAATATTCCTTTATTCAGTTACTTTTACTTTTCCCTGTCCATTCACGCTAACAATACTTGGATCATACATACATGATGCGCTTATAGGCGGCAGTTCAAATTCACCCTTTGTTACTGCCCGTACTGCATACCTGTAATAGAGATCCTTTGTATTCGGTAAATCAGTGAATAACAAAAGTCTGTCGTCCCGTATATCTATATGATCCGGTTCAAACGAATCGTTTGTTATCCAATCAACCTTCTCAGTTGAAGCCAGTCGAGGATTCTCTATTTCAAAACAGGCGGGTAATAGGTCATCAACGATCACATTGCTATAGGCCACATCAGCATTTATCGATATTTCAACTATTACCACTTCACCATGTTTTATTTTGCTTAAATCAACTGGGGAGCCGTCTCGAGTAAATAATTTCCTGCGTACTTTTATTCCCTTGTCTTCTTCTTTCACTTTTGTTTCTAAGGGAACTCCCTCGGCATTCCAGTAATAGTACGCAACGCCTTCTCCTTGGACCGATATCTTAATATCTTTACCGCTTAAATCTATGCCGCTTACTTCTGCTTTATGCTCATTATCAAAATCAGCTACGGTTTCTTTTCCGACAACAATGTTTCCCGAATAGTTGGAATATTTCATATCTTCAAGATAACGGGCATATTTCCCAAGCGCAAGTAAGGCAGCGGCATTATCTTGTGTTGTCTGCCAATTACCATTTACCATGGATGATTCAAGGCGTTTCACTAAAACAGGAACTAAAGCATTCTCGGGCTCAAGCTCCATATACGCGGAAAGCGCAATGGCATTTTCCTTAGTATAAGACCTTAAAGTACCGCCTGTTTCTCTTTGTATTTTCTCATCTGGCAATCCTTGCCCTAATATGTCAGATACAGCTTTTCTATCACCTAAAGAGACTAAGCTGGCGGCAAGATAAAATCTTGATGATGGTGAAAGCTCCTCTTTTTTCTCCTGCAATCTCCTAATCCATGATTGCTTAACCCTTCCTGCTTTCGATAGAACAAAGCAACTATATGCTTTCAGATCTAAAGGTGTTTCTTCTTTTGAGAGGAGTTTTTCAAGATAATCTAAAGCCATCTTCTTATCAAGTTGAGGCACTGCATAACCTGCTTTATCAGCTTCAACCAAGAAATCAGTCGCATAGATACTACCCCAATCATATGGTTCCTGATATCCTGGCCACATAGCAAACCCACCGGAATAGATCTGCATTGATAGAACTCTTTGTACTCCATCATTAACATAGCCATCTATCATCTCAGGACTGTATTTATTAGACTCCGCGGCTGATGCGATATCCTTTAAATAAGCTGATTAACGTCAACTATTATTTCCCTCTAACGACAATTATTTCTCCCGAGACGCGAACAAAAAAATTACCTCCTTTCTTGAGCCTTCCGGTTTTTAGCTGTCAGCATACGGTAGCTCGATATGTTTAATTCAACGATAACACTGTGATGAACAATACGGTCAATAGCCGCTGCGGTCATCATGGGATCCTTAAAAATTTGTTCCCATTTGGAAAAGGGTAAATTACTGGTAATCACAACACTGCCGCGTTCGTAGCGTTCGGCTAAAAGAGTGAATAATACCTCCATTTCTTCCTTCTCTTGTTGCACATACCCTATATCGTCAATAATAAGCACGGGATACTTATTTAGTTTCTTAAGCAGTTTAGGCAGCTTTAAACTTCGTTTCGCCGCCAATAATTCTTGTAGCAACAAAGCGCAAGTAGTAAAGTAGGCCTTTTTGTTTTGTCGAATTAACTCTTGTCCTAACGCGCATGCCATGTGAGTTTTACCACTGCCGGGATTACCAAAAATGAGTATATTTTCTTTATGATCGAGGAAATGGCCAGCCAATAGAATTCTCAACTGCTGCTTTACTTTGTTAGGTAAACATTTCAATTCAAACGTGTCCATCTTTTTTTCCAGAGGGATATGGGATTCTTTTAGCCATCGCTCTATACGTTTTTGCCTACGTGCTTGGCTTTCTTCCTGAATTACTAAGAATAAATATTCACCATAACTCAAACTTTCTTTCCGCGCTTCCCGGGCCAAATCTTCAAATCTATTACAGACGGTCCTAAGATTTAATTCCTTCAGATACCCGATTAATTCTGTCTGCCTGCGTTTATCCATGAATAGCCACCTCTTTTTCTTTGCCTATGGTAAGCAGTTCATCGTATTGGCTCAAAGCAACATTTTTAATGATTACTTCGGTCGGGGAAGGTAACTGGTTATTTTGGAGCACAACTTCTTCTACAGCTTTTGCCGATATCGCTGCTTCTTGCGATAAGAGCACTCTAATAGCTGATTCAGTAACACTCTCTCCTTCTTTAGCCGCTAAATAGAGTATTCTTACATACTCTTTATTCGCCCTAAGGGAATTATGCTGTTTTAGATAATCATAAGCCATCCGGAAGTAGCTTGAAGGAAACATTTCAGATTTATACCGGTAGTTCTCAAAAGCTCCGGGCTTACGCACTAACCAATCAATAATATGCTGGTACTGTATGCAACATTTACCTTCACTCCTCAGGCGCGGCAGGCGATCAATTACCTTTTGAGCATACCGTATTTCCAAAGAATCAACGTATACTTTCACTTGAACCTTCTCACCAATTAACCGGCTATGTACAGAATAAGTGTTCTTCTGCGCGTGTATAGTGCTGGAAGGCCCAACACTTACTTCTATCATTTTGTAATCATTTAATCGGCGCGCGGGTAATTGGCGTAATAACGCTAATTCTTCCTGCAGCCTTTGCCACCGGCCAAGGTTAAGCTGATCAAATATCTTGCGTAAAAACTGTTCGTACTCGTTACGGTTAGAGAAGTCTCTGCTGCCTCTAATCATTAAGGCTTGCTTAATAGATTTCTTAAGCCGGTAATGTCTCTGTTCTACATCACCATTTTCATTTGCCCGGGCAGGATTTGTTCTTTCGGGTTCTACACCATAATGCCGCAGCAAAGAATGATAACTTTTAGTAAACTTCTCCGGATTGCAATCTTTATTCACTGCCGCACTCATTCTGTCAGTACGATTTTTTTTCGAAGCCCCGCCTAATTCCCAAACCGCATTTTGGTACCCTGACGATAGACTTTCGAAGCTCTCCGAAAAGCATATTGTGCCCGTTTCCCAGTTGGAGTAGGTAAGAACAAAGTGGTACAGAAGGTGATCAAATAATTCTCCTCCGATAGTTATCCATAACTCTTTCATATGAGTAAAGTCAGCTTCTGACAACTCTCCTGGCCGGTGTTCCTGGGGAAAGAATACTTCTTTCGCCGGCCCTTCCGTAGCTCGCCATGCTTTTGTCCGACGTTGTAAAGTACGCAGTTGCCCATCGCTAAACCGCATAGGATACTCTCGTTGCAAATATTCAAATATCGTTAGCGCCTCCAACCCAGGGTTTATTGCCAACATTGTTTTGGCTTCTTCCCATACCTGGGCAAAAGGATCCTGGCGCGTACGCCAAGCATGAGCTTTTTTAACTTCACTGGGCAATTTCCCTATCCGCAAATACTTACGCGCTGTCTTATCATCCATCCCGGCTTTTGCTGCTGCTATAGCTTTTGTCTTTTCAGTTTTGCTAAGCATTTTTAACCTCCTTACCTGACGATCTGTAACCATTCAAACCTCCTTTTTTATCGGTTTGAATAGTTTACCACCCCTACTTAATTTCGGGAATTCTAATTGTCGTCAGCCGGGTATTATAATTGTCGCTCATCACTTTTTCCTGAACCAGCCTGAATGACCGAATAATCCGCCCTTTTTCTTTCTGTTAGCTTGCGGAAGAACGGCCACTGCCTTAGGAGGATCCTGTTTCTTTTTAGGCTTGAATCTTTTACCCCTAAACTGCTCTAGTTCAAACTTTATAAAGGCCAACTCTTCTTCCAATGTTGCTATGCGTTTTTTATATTCT
>JAHJHM010000122.1 GCA_018823915.1 Candidatus Omnitrophota bacterium | reverse complement strand
AAATTATTTATTTTTCTTTGCCGTAATTACTAATTTTGCAATAATCTCTATTATTTCTTCTATTTCTTTTAAGTTTATTTTGCATTTTTCACTTTGCAATTTGCATTTTGCAATAAAACGTACTTTACTGACTATTTACATTGGCCCATATTAATCATCGTTTTTAACAGAATAAACGAACGATAAAGGTATGGGTATAATCCGGCTGAGTTTGTAATTTGGAATATCGTTTTTTAATTCTATTTCTACCTTTACTGCCGAGGGTAGATTTTCTTCCTGCCAGGTTTCTTTCCATAACCAGCTTTCCTGCTTTTTGTCATAACTCAAGTAATACAAACAAAGAGCGCTTACTCCCTCGGTTAATCTTTTTCTCTTTCCTTCACTTTCTTGATGAACCTGGCTACAATCTTGCTCGGTTCTCGTTAAACCTTTCGCTTCTTCATCAAAGCGATAAGTTATTCTTCCCAATGAACCTTTTACTCTTGCGGGAAAAGTTACGCTCTCTGTTTTACCCTCGAAATTAATTCCTGAACAAGGAAGAATATTCTCCAAATCATAAGAAAGCTTTTCGAAAAATAGAATAGCGCCTTCTTCCAATGCGCCTTTTCTTATTTTTTCCCAAACCGCAATCCCGCTATTAAAAGCTGAGTATGCCCCTAAGGCAACTATTCCCATAATTGCGCTTACAGTTAAAAGTTCCATTAAGGTAAAACCTCTGTTCCAACGTAAACGAGACTTTTTATTCATTGAATTTTCCGTTGTTTAGATTCAAAACAAATTCTCTAATGGGCTAAAGATGTTTGATACTTAAGATTTATTTCTCTGGGAGCCTGCTTCCAGATAACATTTAAGTTTATGTTGCAAAAATTTTCTACGCCTTTAACAGGCAGCACATCTAACTTCCACTCAAACTTATTCTTCCTGCCCTTAAACTCACCTATAGTCGTGCCGCCGGATAAATCGTTTTGCCGTAATTTTTCCCCTGCCTCCCAAAGTTTATTTTGTAAAAATAAGTTCGCTTCTATACGACTGCCGCAAAGGTTAAAATTATCCAACAAGCTTAAATATGTTCGATACAAAAAGACCATCCCTATGGATAAGGCTGCTACTGTAAGCATTAACTCCACAAAGGTAAAACTTTTTTTACTCCCAATTGACCACATCATCATCGCTTTCTACGCCATCTTTGCCCAAAGAATATAAATCGTAGTCATAGGTTCGATGCGCTCCGGGACACTTATATTTATATTCGCTTTTCCACGGATCTAAAAAATGTTTTTCTAAATACGGCCCGTTCCAATTTTCCGGTATAGGGGTAGTTGTAGATTTAGTCACCAGCGCTTTAAGGCCCTGCTCAGTGGTAGGAAAATCCTCATTATCTAAAATATAGAGCTTAAGGGCGGTAGGAATGTTAACGGTAATATCCATTTTGGCTGTACTGATTTTAGCTTGTTCTAGACGGCCGGTAAGTCGGGGCATAACCATTGCCACCAAACAACTGATAATCACAATCACCAGCATGATTTCGATTAATGTAAACCCCTCTTTAATAAATAGTTTTCTATTCATCACTCCCCCCTTTTCCACATTACACTTTCCACATTACACTTTCCACATCACACATTACACATTTCTCACACATTCCACATTACACATTACACATTCCACATTACACATTACACATTTCTCACACATTACACATTTCTCACACATTCCGCAATTCCTCATCTCAAGCTGATTTGAAATACCGGCAAAATCATTGCCACAACGATAAAACCTACTACCAGCCCGATTCCCAAAATTAATATCGGCTCAAGGAGGCAGGCAACTATCTTAAGCGCTTCATCTACCTCCTGCTCATAGAAATTAGTTATCTCTCCCAGCGCCTCCCCAATCTTACCGCTTTCTTCTCCTACAGCAATCATATTAGCCACAAATAGAGGAATTTGCTTTGCATTTTTAAATTCCAAAGCTAAGGAACTGCCGTCACTTAATCTTTCATATATACTTTCCAATTCTGTCCTCATTATCCTATTACTCACCACCGGCATACTAAGCTTTAAAGCTCTTAGCACTCCTATTCCGCTATTACATAGAAGCTGGAAAGTGCGGCCAAATTTAATTATCTCGAATTTTCGCACCAGGTTTCCTAATCCGGGAAGATGAAGTTTAATCAAGCTGAAAGTTAATTCTTCCGTCTTGGTTTTTGACTTTCGCCGCAAAATAAAAAAGACGAGCAAAATGGTTAAACCTATCCATTCTCCCTGATCGTGAAGATTATTACTTACCTTAATCAAAATTTTAGTAATCAAGGGGAGTTCCTGACTGGTTTCGGAAAAAATCGCTATCAATCTGGGCATGGCAAAAGTCATTATGCTTATTACTGTTGCCGCCCCTACAACTAACATTAAAATCGGATAGGCTGCTGCCACTCTAACCTTAGAAAAAAATTCTTCCTGCTTTTGACGATACTGAGAAATTCTCGATAGAGCCTCGGCAAGCTCTCCGCTTTCTTCTCCGGATTTAACCATTGCAATGTAAAGGGGGTTAAATACATTAGGATAAGAAGGCATAATCTGTGATAGTTGCTTTCCTCTTTTCACTTCTTCTTCTAATTTTGTGATTACATCAACGAAGCGGTTATCCGGAGTCTGCTCCTTGATTATTGAGAGACTGCGCAGAATGGGCAGGCCTGATTTAAGTAAGTTGGAAAATTGCCGGCTAAATATGGTAATAAGCCGTTCTTTTATTTTAATTGAACTCTTAGGAAAGGCTCGTTCATTATTCGGAGAAACTAATGATGGCACTTGTTCAATCTTTATCGCCACTAAACCCGCTTGGTTTATAGTTGCCACTACTTCTTCTTCTGTGCGGGCTTGGATTGTTTCTTCCACCGTTTCATCGGGTCCTCTTTTAGCGCGGTATTTATAGTAAGGCATAATCTTCGCTTCTTAAGTTTACATTTTTGACAATGTCGATTTTGTCAACTTAAGCTACAGATATCTAATTACGTATTTCTCTAATCTCTTTCTGTCCCCGCTTTGGATATCTAAGAAACAAATAGCAATATCGTAAGCGGTACTCTCGGCTAATGCCTCTATTTTCACGACCTTGGCCAGACAAACTATCGGCTCGGCCGCCTCAGGCAAATTTATAGTTACTTCTATAATTGATTCTACTGCTATTGGCGAAGATAATTCAAATAAGATGCCGCCGGCGCTTATATTCTTAGTAGAAGCTTCCCTTAAAGCCTTTTGTATCTTCTCCGCTTCTTGTGGAGGAAACAGCCGATAGCGAATAGGAATTTCTTTCTTTAGGCGGGGGTAAACTCTTTTTTCTGCCAGAGGCGCTCTTTCCTGCGTTTTCTCCAAACGCGTCTTAGCTCGATAGTTTAGCTCTTTGGCCGGAGTTACTTTCATAACTTCCTCAATAGTAGTCACTCCTTCCGCTGCCCGGCGCAAGCCGTCTTCCCGCAGAGTTCTCATTCCTGAAAGCACAGCTCTATTTTTTATCTCTTCGCTGGAGACTTTTCTTAAAATTAATTTTTTGATTTCTGAACTTAAAGGAAGTATCTCATATATCGCCTGACGGCCAATAAATCCTGTATAATTACAAGCTTCGCAGCCTCCTCCCTTATAAATGGTTGCCTCTGCCTCTAAATTTAACTCTTCCTTTATCTGCTTTCTGATTTCCTCCGGCTGCTCGCTATCAGGCTGCTTGCATTTAGGGCAAATCACTCTCACTAACCTCTGGGCGATAAATCCTTCTACCGAAGAGGCTATCAGATAAGGCTCGATACCCATATCTACCAGACGAGTAATCCCGCCGGCAGCATCGTTAGTATGCAAAGTAGAAAAAACCAAATGGCCGGTCAAGGCTAACCTGATGGCAATTTCTGCCGTTTCCTGGTCTCTTACCTCCCCAATCATAATCATATCGGGGTCGTGGCGAAGAATGTTCCTTAAAATCCTGGCAAAGGTCAAACTTATCTCAGGTTTGATCTGAATCTGGGTTATCCCTTCTATTTCATATTCAATAGGGTCCTCTACGGTAATAATTTTACGCTGAGGCTGATTGAGTCTGCTTAAAAAGCTATAAAGAGTGGTAGTTTTACCGCTTCCCGTAGGGCCGGTAAGAAAAATTATCCCATAGGGCCTTTTAAGCAAATTTTCGATAACCTTTAGATTCCCGCCTTCCACTCCCAACTTCTCTAAATCAAAAAGTATTGTCGCCGGTAATATCCTTATTACCACACTTTCTCCAAAAGGAGTAGGAATAGTAGAAATTCTTAAATCTAAATTATGGCCTCCGACTTTAACGATTGTCCGGCCGTCTTGAGGAAGCCGGCGTTCGACGATATTTAAATTAGCCATAATTTTTATCCGGGAAAGGATAGGATTAAGAAATTGCTTCATCTGGGAAGGAACATTTGTCTCATAAAGCACTCCGTCAATGCGATAGCGTAAGCTCAATTTCCTGCGATACGGCTCAATATGAATATCAGTAGCCCGTTTCTTATAGGCTTCAAGGAAAATTTGATTAACTAACTTTATCACCGAAGCTTCTTCTTCCTTTTCAATCTCTTCGATTTTCTCTTCTCTATCTTCTTCTACCCCCATCGGCTGCTGAGTAATTAATCCTCCTACTGTCTCGGCAGCCAAGCCGTAATTTTTCCTGATTGCTTCCATAATCTCCTCAGAAGTTGATAAAACTGTTTCGATATCGAATCCAAAATGAAGCCTTATTTCATCGGATATTTTTATATCTAAAGGCTGACTGACTGCGATGGTCAAGAGCTCCCCTTCTATTTTTAAAGGCATAAATTTATAATACCCGGCAAATTTAACCGGAACTTTCTCCAGCACCGACTTATCAATGATAATATTTCTTAAAGAGCCTATTTCCTTCATCTTTCCCTCCCTAACTTTACACTTATGCCTTTGTCAATTTTGTCTACACTTTTGACAATGTCAAAAGTGTCAACTTAAGCTTTAGGCTTCCTCCCATTTCCCAATCATATAAAAACTTTCTTCTTTCTCCTTGTCGGTCTCGCCGGCAATTATTTTTTCACACCCCTTCAAAGTATCTCCCAGAACCACTCCTTTTCCTTCCCTGCCGGTATAAACTTCAGCTGTAAAGAAAGGCTGGGTGAGAAAATTCTCCAACTTCTTTGCCCGCTGATAAAGGGTACGGTCGAAAGTCGACAACTCCTCAAAGCCGATTACCGCCGCTATACGGCGTAATTCCTCATATTTAATGAGCAACTTTAATGTTTCTCTGGCGGCAGTATAATGTCTTTTACCTACAACTTGCGCATCCAGCATAGAGGAAGAAGATTTTATAAAATCAATTGCCGGGTATAAACCGCGCTGAATCTTTTCTCTTGATAAGACCATAATTGAATCTAAATAGCTAAAAATAGTTACCACTGCAGGATCGGTTAAATCGTCAGCGGGAACGTACACTGTCTCAATAGCAGTAATCGAGCCTCCGCCGGCTCTTGAGCGAATCCTTTCATGAAAAGAACTTACTTCGGAAATCAATGTTGGCTGATAGCCGACCTCTGAAGGAACTCTGCCTAAGAGAGTGGAAACTTCTGCTCCCGCCTGAACGAATCTATAAATATTATCCATAAAGAAGAGCACATCTTTGTTTGCTTCTTCAAAATATTCTGCCTGAGTGATTCCGCTTAATGCCGCCTCAAATCTTGCCCCCGGCGGCTCATTCATCTGGGCAAAGAGCATAATCACCTTATCGAGAATTCCATGCCTTAGAAACTCATAATAAAGCTCGTTTCCTTCCCGGATACGTTCACCTATACCGGTAAAGATGCATACCCCTGTTTGTTTTCTAACTATATTGTGAATAAGCTCTAAAGTCAAAATGCTCTTGCCCAGCGCTGCCCCGCCTAATATCCCGGTTTTACTCCCCTTTGCCAGGGGAAATAAAAAATCGATTGCTTTTATTCCTGTTTCTAAAATCTCAACGCCGGTTTTATTTTCTTGGTTTGAATTTAAGATGGGAGGCAAGTTGGGCCGATGGATAGATCTCAGGTAAGAAGATTCTATTTTACCTTTTTTATCTAATGGCCTGCCTAATAGATTAATCACCCGGCCAAAAAGTCCTTCTCCTACCGGTACCTTGATGTCAATATCGCAAACTTCTGCTACGGAATTTTTTCTTAGGTTCAGCGTGGAATCTAAAGAGATGCAGTGGGCAATATTTTCCTCTAAGTGTTCCACCACTTCTAAGATTATTTTTCTTCCTTCAAGGGACTTGGTTTCCATCATTCCGCATAAAGGAGGCAAATCCTCCTGATATTCAAAGCGAACCCCTACTATCGGCCCCTCTACTGAAACCACCACTCCTGTTTGCCTCTCACCCATTATTTACCCTAACTTTACACGTAAATATTCAGTGAACCACGTCTGTTTTTTCTGAATATTCAGTGCAAAATGCAAATTGAAAATTGCATACCCTAACGGGCACAAGCAAGTTAAAATTATTT
>JAHJHM010000121.1 GCA_018823915.1 Candidatus Omnitrophota bacterium | reverse complement strand
TTGCACTTTGCAATATGCACTTTGCAATTTGCAATAGAATGTACTCTACTGACTATTTACCTAAGCTCATTCTGCATTTTTCATTTTTCATTTTTCACTTTGCACTTTGCAATAATATGTGCTTTACTGACTATTTACTTGGCCTCCGATAAGCCAAACCCATAAACCAAAGGCAGCCGTAAAATTACTGCAGGAACCGCTCTAACCGTTTTCTTAGCCTCACCCATTGAGCAGCCCGGCAAGAAATAACGGCCGCCTTATATCAGTCATATCATAGCCATCAGCAAAGATAATTTTTGTTTTGCTATCCATACCCTTGAACTGACTTCTCCCCTTACCCTTACCGCCAACTTCAAAGACGATGTCTTGCGAATCACGAATAAAATAATCCGGCGTTTTTGCCCCGCGCATAGACTTAAGATAAAAAAGTTTTTTGCCAAAAGCCCTAAACGCTTCCACAAAAAAATCCTCCCGCAAGCCACCGATGGCCTCATTGAGCGATTTATACAAAAGACGGTACGGCAGGGCCATGACAACCTTCGGTTCCTTCATCACATTACTCCCCATTGGGAAAACCCGATGCAAAACAAAAGCCCGTTCTAAAAGCGTAATATACTGCTCGGCCTTATACTTGGTAATATGAACATTTTGTGACACCGAGGAATAGTTGATTCCGTCAACCCCTGAGCGCCCAATAAAACGGACAAGCTGCTCTATTCTTTCCAATTCACCGGTCAAAAGCTTCGCGATATGAGGGATATCTTTACGAATAATCGTTTTAAGGATGTTTTCTAAAAGCATCAGGGGCTGTGGCTCCCGCAAAGCGAATGGCATAAGGCCGCCCTGTATATACGATAAAAAATGTTCCCCCGCCTTAAAAACATCCGCGGGGATCTTTCCCTCCACAATATTCCGGATGGTTAAAACAGTAAACTCCTGCCCATATTTGAATTTCGCGTACTCCCGCAACGAAAAAGGATAAAGGGTTTTGAGCAGGACACGCCGCGATAAATCGTAACCCGATTCATACATCCCTAACGCCGTAGAACTGGTGAAGATCACCCTGATATCAAGAACATCGTAGAGTTTTTTGAGATCGGCTTCAAAACGAGGATAAACATGCACTTCGTCCAACAGAAACAACCTTATCCGCATCGTTTCATGCAAAGTCTTGACGAGATCAAAAAGATCGCCCTCCAGAGCATCCAGGGATACATAAAAAGACTCTTCATTTGCCAGGGCCAATTGTTTAAGTATAATCGTCTTGCCAGCGCCGCGCGGCCCAACGATTCCAATAAAATGAGCTCCGGCATCCCGAGTAATGTCATCATAAAGCTCGCGCCTTTTATCGTATTTCTGTCCATCTTTCTTGGCCAGACGGTCAAATTCAAGCAATTGATTGATGTTCATCTTATCCTTTATAGTTTGCTGTTACAAGTATATCACAAATATACATTCTGTCAAATAATTTTACGGAATGCTTATCATTTTTACTAACTACTATCCCTTATGCAGCTAAACCAACTTAAATACTCTAAGTTATTATTTTTATTGAGTCAAAACCATACATCGTTAATACAGCATCATTCTACGCGCATTTTTTTCAATCCGTGTAATCTGCGTAATCTGTGGATCGCAATCTCTGGATATCAGGTTCTTCAGTTGTACCCTATCCAGTCCTATCTTTTTAAATTCGCGTCAAATTTTAGCTTCATAACAACCTACCCCGTATTGATTAAATTGCAATTATTCATCACGCCATTTTGGCGTGATTTTTGGCACGATGATATTAAATTATCATTTTCATACCAATTATCGTGCCATTTTGGCTCGACAATTGGCACATTTCACAAATACAAAACATCATTGCTTACAAATGGTTACAAATTTTATCATTTCGTTATTTCATACTTGGTTGATCTTCCTGTATCTATACGACAAATAAGCCCCAAGTCTGAAAACCGCTTAAAATGGTTCAAGGCTGTTCTCTTTGGAATGCTACAAGCCGCTGCATAGCCGCTTGCGGTAATCGTTTCCTGTGTGGACAACCATTGCCACCCCTTCTGTTCCGCCTTGCTCAATGATTTAAGAACCTGAGAACCCAGTACCCGCCGGGCTGCATCCATAGACCGGTACAAAGTCAGCACAAGATACGGAGCTTCCCAAGCATACTTCGGTAATGGAAGTCCTACCTCTTTTGCCTTGTCCCGCAAAGAGCTAAGCCCTAATCCTTGTTCCTCTGCCAAATCCAGGCGCGCAAAAACAAAATGCAATTCAGGATTCCGGCTCAACATCGGAGCGGTAAATTTCTGTAATTGTTCAACCGTAATCGGGGAAGGAGGCCCTCCCGGGCTCTTCACCGTAACCGTATCTTCTGTCACAATTACCTGGCATTTACCACCTTTAATACTGTAATCTCGATGAATAAGCGCGTTGACCACTGCCTCACGCACCATCTCAAAAGGTAAAGCCGGCTGTTCTTCCCTTTGCATTTTGTTCCGGTCAAAAACATTTGGAAGTTTATTTATCAACCACTTTTCCAATAACCCCGGAATCATCACTATAGGTTCATCAAATTCGTTGCGCTCTTTTTTACCATTCGGATAATGAATAATTGCAAGAAGCCCCGCCTGCTGCATAGCTCTGCGTGGTTCCTTACCAAATAAAAGAATGCCGAACCCGGTAGGAAAAAGATATTTCCCTTCTTCTTTTAACAGTCCTTGCTGAAGAAACCGCCTATTAAACTCCTCGGTCCCAACCTTATCGGGAATTTGAGCAGTGGTACGGTAAAAAACCAATGCCTCTTCCGAAAAATCTGCTAATTTAGCCGCGGGAAGTTTATTTTCAAGAGAAGAAAGCACCCCGCTCTTTTTCTTTTCAATAATCGCACCTGCGCGCTCCATCGCTTGCCTCAAAAATTCTCTATTCTCCTTTTCAATTACTTCCTGCAAATCTCGATCAAACATATGCACCACAATACCATTCTCTTCCAAATACACAAGGCCCTTCCGAGCAACCTTGGGGTCTGGATCCTGAATACCAACCCAAACTTCTTTGATCCTGGCAAGACGAATCCTTTCCGCGCAATCCGTTTTGGGATGTTGCCGGGCACCCGGCGCGCAAGGTTCTAATGTTGCAAACATAATTGCGCCATCCAGTTTATTGCTTCGATTCTTTCTTTCAAGCAATGTAAATTCCGCATGATCTCCATGCCGCAATTCTCCTCGATAGGCAGTTTCCACGGTACCATCTTTTTTGACAAGAACCACGCCAACTTTTGGAGTAATCTTTCCGTCAGGGCGCGGCTCGAAGACCGATTGCCGCATAACTTCAATAGCCAATTCCATAAATTTACGGATATCATGTTTAGTCGTGTCCGGCATCAGCATCCTCCTTTTCTCACATCTTTGCTCATAATTGCCCCTATAGTAAATATTCAGTGAACCACGTCTGTTTTTTCTGAATATTCAGTGCAAAATGCAAATTGAAAATTGCATACCCTAACGGGCACAAGCAAGTTAAAATTATTTATTTTTCTTTGCCGTAATTACTAATTTTGCAATAAT
>JAHJHM010000120.1 GCA_018823915.1 Candidatus Omnitrophota bacterium | reverse complement strand
TCCACTTTATCCTTAATCCTGTATGCTGAATCCTTTATTAAATCAAATCCATTATTTAATACTTTATCCTTTATTTCTCCTATGGTTGTTTTACCATCAATCATATCCCAAACTATTGAGGCGGGTTTATTTAGGGTGTAGATACAGTTTATTTCTTTAGAGGTTTTATATATAGGCAGGAGGATAGTTTCATCAGCTATTTTCCTTGTTACCATATTCTTGTTCTTTTTTAGGACGGTTGTGTTCTGCATTTGGTTTTACCTCCTTTCAATTCTTCGCCTTAGGCGAAGAATTGATCCCGAAGCGCTTCGGGTTAGAGGCTGCGAAGCAGCGTTTAACCCGATATTTAGGCGCGAGGGACCATGTTTTTTAACTTACCACTTATGCCTTTTAATTATATTATAAACTATAAACTATCTTTAATATATCCCCCCCCCGAGGGGCTGTCAAGATTTTTTTTCTTGCATTCAGTTAGTCGTTAGTATTCACTATTCACTAAATAATTCCTGCGGCAATCAAATCCTGGATGTCGAGCATGCCTACCGGCCGTCTGTCTTTATCTACTACAGGAACTTCATCAATCTTCTTTTTCTCTAAAACTTTTAACGCCTCGGAGGCTAAATCACTATTTCTTACGGCAATAGGGTTTTTTGTCATCACGTCTTTAACTTTCTTCCTTAAAAGATGAGGGTATTTCTCTAAATTTCTTCTTAAATCTCCATCAGTAAATATCCCTGCCAGCTTACCCTGTTTATCTGCTACTGCTGCTGCTCCGGCATGAAGAGTAGTAATCTTTAGAAGAACATTTTTTATAAGAGTATCCTCGCTAACTACGGGATTAAACTTTCCCTTTCTCATGACGTCTTTAACTTGAAGCAGCAGTTTTCTTCCTAAAGAGCCACGGGGATGGAAAAAAGCAAAATCTTTTTCCCTAAACCCTCTTATTTTTTGTAAAACAACGGATAAACAATCACACATGGCAAGAGTAGCGGTGGTAGAAGTGGTAGGAGCCAACCCTAAAGGGCAAGCTTCTTTATCCACCCTTACGTTTATTGAACTATCAGCGTAACGAGCTAAGCTGGAATTAGCTCCTCCTGTAATAACAATTATTTTTGCTCCGATTTTTTTAATAAAAGGGATGAGGCTCTTCACCTCTTCTGTCTCTCCGCTATAAGACAATACCACTACTACATCATCCTCTCGTATTCTTCCTAAATCTCCATGTACGGCTTCAGCAGCATGAAGCCAAAAGCTGGATGTACCGGTAGATGAAAGAGTGGCAGAAAATTTCTGGCCGATGATGCCTGTTTTACCCATTCCCGTAACCACCACTCTTGCCTTGCAGCATGAAAGGATTTCTATGGCTTTTAGAAAATCTTTGTTTAGGCTTCCGGTTAAATTAGCTATCCCTTCGGCTTCAATCTTTAAAACTTCCTTCGCCCAGTTTAAAATCTCTTCTTCTTTAAATCTTTTCATATCAGCGTTTCTCTTACCCTCAAGATTTTTTTGAGCAGATTTTCTAATTTATTTAAGGGGTAAGAAGTATGCTTGTCGGATAAGGCGGATTTGGGTTGAGGATGAACCTCCATAAATAACCCGTCTATCCCTGCCGCTGTCGCGGCCATGCTTAAAGGAAGAGCAAATTCTCTATCGCCTCCGGAAATTCCGGATTCTGCTGAGGGCTTTTGCAAAGAATGAGTAACATCGAATATCACCGGATACCCAAACTTCTTCATAATCAAAAAAGATTTAAAATCAACTACAAGATTATTATAACCAAAGCAACTACCCCGCTCAGTAAGAAAAATATTTCCATTTCCCCGGGATTTGATCTTCTCAATTATATACCGTACATCAGAAGGAGCAAGAAATTGGCCTTTTTTTATATTTATAATCTTTTTGGTCTTAGCAGCCTCTAAAATTAAGTCGGTTTGGCGGCAGAGAAAAGCTGGAATTTGAATTACATCTAAAACATCTTTAACGTCTTTAACCTGACTAGGACAATGCACGTCACTTAAAATGGGTAAATTTAATTTCTTTTTAACCTCTTCCAAAATCTTGATCCCTTTCCTTAGGCCCGGCCCCCTAAAAGATTTAAGAGAAGTCCTGTTTGCTTTGTCAAAGCTCGCCTTGAAAATAAATAGAAAAGGATAATGAGAGAATAAATCCTTTAAGTAAGCTGCAATATCAAGGGTTGCCTGTTTGCTTTCTATCACACAAGGCCCGGCAATAAAAATAAATTTATCTTTGTAATTTAACATCGTTTTAAACGCGGATTAACGCGAATCGAACGCGAATTTCCGCAGATAAATTTTACTCTGCGCACACTTGTATGCATTCTGCGTGCATCTGCGTACAATCTACGTCTTTAGACACATCCTTTTTCTGCGAGGATTCTCTCTACCTTACAAAAATCCTCTTCAGTATCCACTCCCGGAGAATCAAACTCAGTTTCTATAACTTTTATTTTATAACCGGCCTCCAGAACTCTTAATTGTTCTAACTTTTCTGCTTTCTCTAAATAAGAAAAAGGGAGATTTCCAAAGGTATAAAGAAAGCTCTTAGTGTAGGCATATATCCCTAAATGTTTATAGGTCAGCGAAGCATTGTCTTTCTGGCGGTAGCAAGGAATGGTGGAACGGGAAAAATAAAGAGCAAAGCCATCTTTATCACATACTACCTTTACTGTGTTGGGGTTATTTAAATCCTCCTCATCACTAATTCTTACTCTAACAGTGGCCATGTCTAAAGTAGGATTATTTAACATCTCTTGCGCCAAACTATCTATGGTTGAAGCACAAATAAGAGGTTCATCAGCCTGAATATTGATAATTATTTTTGTCTCAATTTCTTTTACGGCTTCTGCTATCCTATCTGTCCCGCAGGAATGTTGTGTAGACGTAAGGACAACTTCCGCGCCAAAGCCCAAGGCTTGTTCTTCTATTTTAGTGTCGTCACAGGCAATGATAAGCTTATCTAAAATCCTGGCTTTCGACGCGTTCTCCCATGTCCATTGGATTAATGGTTTGCCTTTTAATTTCCGCAGGAGCTTAAAAGGCAATCTTTTTGATTGATAACGCGCGGGAATTACTCCAACAACATCCATCTTTAATGAGTACTAAAATCAACTTTCATCTATTCTCTTGATGAGTTCTTTTTTATTTGCCGCAGCTGCCCCTAATTTACCTACAACGATTCCGGCAGCAAAATTGGCGACAATAGCCGCTTCGTAATAACTAGCCCCGCAACTTAAAGAAAGAGTGAACGCGGCAATTACCGTATCTCCTGCCCCGGTTACGTCAAATACCTCTATTGCTGCCGTAGGAATAAGGCAATGCTGGTTATCAAAGAACAGCATCATCCCCTCCTCTCCTAAGGTAATCAGGAGAGCGTGAAGCTTTAGCTTCTCCATAATAACTTTCCCCAAAAGAGACAAATCATTATTATTTCTTACCTTCATATTCGCGGCAGCTTGAGCTTCTTTTAAATTAGGAGTTAAGACAGTTACACCTTCGTAGTAATCAAAATGATCCTCCTTGGGGTCAACAGCAACTATCTTTTTCTCGCTCTTGCATAAACCTACTAAATCCTCCACAAGAGCAGGGTTAATCACCCCTTTACCATAATCCTCAATAATTACGGCATCAAAATCTTTAATGTTCTTTCTAACTCTGTTTAAAATTTCCTTATTTGTTTTTAAAGAAAGGGGCTCTACTGATTCCCAATCTACTCTGACTACTTGCTGATGATGCGCCATTATTCTTGTCTTTAAGGTAGTGGGCCGGTTCTCATCCTTAATAACTAAACTGGTTTTAATTTTACTTTTTCCAATAAGAGAGAACAAGGTTTCTGCGAAATAATCTCTTCCCAATACTCCGCATAAACTCACCTCCGCGCCAAGTGATACTAAATTAAGCGCGGCATTTGCAGCCCCTCCACAAACAAAGTTTTCCTTATTAGCCCAAACTACAGGAACGGGAGCCTCAGGAGAGACTCTCTCTACTTTTCCAAAAATATAATGGTCTAAGATGAGGTCTCCTACGACAAGGATTTTTTTGCCCTTAAATCTAGAAATAATATTTTTTAATCTAATTTTATTTACTTTCATCTCTTAAAAGGTTACATAGAGAAAAGAGAGTTATTATTATACCAACACTAATGATGATTGTAAATGGCGGTATCTTCTCTGCTAAGTAAGAAGAGAAAAACATAAAAACAATAAAAGCTAGATAGACTAATTTTACAGCCGGCAAAGGGAGTCGAACCCCTGACCTGAGCATTACGAATGCCCTGCTCTACCAACTGAGCTATGCCGGCATGGGTTAGATTTTAACAGAAACGGCATTGTTTCTCAAGAAAATTCGGTTAAAAAATTCTTGCAATAATAATTAAATATTGTTAATATATGCTACAAATAGTTGCATTTTGATAGTAAATAAGCTACCACACAGCAAGCTACAGGGAATTATGATTTTACCAACACCATATTACTTAATTTACGAACGTAAATTATTGAAAAATCTAAAAATAATAAAATACCTTAGGGACTCCTCCGGCGCGAAGTGCGTGCTGGCATTGAAATGTTTTTCTACCTGGTGTGTTTTCGATCTTATGAAGAAATATATGGATGGAACAACGAGCAGTTCATTATATGAAGCCCGCCTGGGAAGAGAAAAATTTGATAAAGAGGTTCATGCTTACAGCGTAGCTTTTTCTAAAAATGAAATAAAGGAAGTCAAGCAATACGCGGATAAAATCATTTTTAACTCGGTATCTCAATTAAAAATGTTTTACAACGATGTCCGCGGCTGTCAAATAGGCTTAAGAGTGAATCCTCAAGTCAGCTTTTCTCGTTTTGATTTGGCTGACCCTGCCCGTAAATTCTCAAGGCTTGGCGTAATTGATAAAAAATCTCTTCTTAGGGCAGCACCGCTAATTAACGGTGTAATGTTTCATTTTAACTGCGAGAATGACAGCTTTGAAAATTTCTCTTCTAACTTAAAAACAATTGTCCATACCTATGGGGATTTGCTAAAAACTTTACAGTGGGTCAGCTTAGGCGGCGGAATTCATTTTACCAAGAGCGGCTATCCGTTAGAGAAATTTTCTAAATTGGTGAAGGCCTTTGGCGATAAGTTTGGAGTCCAGGTCTATTTAGAACCAGGAGAGGCAGTTATCACACAATCAGCTGAACTTGTGACTAAAGTATTGGATATTGTCTATAATAAAATCAATATCGCGATAGTCGACTCCTCTATAGAAGCGCACTTGTTAGATTTATTGGTTTACCAAACAAATGCCAAAATAGAAATGTCCGGACAGGGAAAATTTAAATATATGATTGCCGGCCGGTCTTGTTTAGCCGGGGATATATTCGGCACATTCAAATTTAAATCACGGCTAAAAGTAGGAAACATTATTCGAATCGCGGATGCCGCCGGTTATACGATGGTTAAAAAAAATTGGTTTAATGGATTGAGAATGCCTTCTATTGTCGTAAAAAGGCAAAATGGCTCTATGCGTGAGGTTCGTCGTTTTGAATATAAAGATTTCCTGAACAGTTTATCGTAATTTCGAAAGGCGTGATTTAACGCTATTTATATTAAGGTATGATGAAAAAAAATATATTGATCATCGGCGCTGGCGGTGTTGCCTGGGTAGCTGCTCACAAATGCGCGCAAAATAATAACATTTTGGGCAATATCTGCGTTGCTTCCAGAACACAGGATAAATGCGATAAAATTATCGAAAGTGTCAAAAGAAAAAATCACATAAAAGATAAAACCAAAAAACTATACTCTCGCCAGATAAACGCGTTAGATATTCCGGGTACAATAAAACTTATACAGGAGACTGACTCGCAAATTGTAATTAATCTTGCGCAATCATACGTAAATATGTCTCTTCTTAAGGCGTGTATTAAATCGAACGCAGCCTATCTGGACACTGCTATACATGAGGAGCCGAATAAAGTCTGTGAAGATCCACCCTGGTATGCGAATTATGAATGGAAGCATAAAGCCGTTTGTCGCAAGAAAGGAATTACTGCCATCTTGGGTGTAGGATTTGATCCTGGTGTTGTAAACGCGTACTGCGCCTACGCCGCCAAACACTATTTCGACACAATCGATACCATCGATATTATGGATGTAAACGCCGGAAGCCACGGCAAATATTTCGCGACTAACTTTGACCCGGAAATAAATTTCAGGGAATTCAAAAAAGTGTGGACATGGATTGACAGAAAATGGGTAATGGAAAAAGTCCATTCGATAAAGAGAATCTATGACTTTCCGGTTGTAGGCAAACAGCCTGTCTACTTAAACGGCCATGACGAGCTTCACTCTTTATCAAAAAATATAGAGGCAAACAGCATCCGGTTCTGGATGGGTTTTAGCGATCACTACATAAATGTTTTTACTATCCTTACCAACCTCGGGCTGACCTCAGAAAAACCTATAAAGACCGCGGAAGGAATTGAAGTGGTGCCGCTAAAGGTTTTAAAAGCTATTTTGCCTGATCCCCTTTCCTTAGCACCTAATTATACGGGAAAAACATGTATTGGAAACCAAATTCGCGGCAAAAAAAACGGTAAGGATAAAGAAATTTTTATCTACAACATCTGCGATCATGCTCGGTGCTATGAGGAAGTAGAATCTCAAGCTATCTGCTACACTGCCGGCGTTCCGCCGGTCGCGGCTGCCATGCTTGTGGCTAAAGGATTATGGGATGTCCAAGCCATGGTTAACGTTGAAGAATTAAACCCTGATCCGTTCATTGAATTGTTGAGCGCTTCGGGGCTGCCGACAAAAATCAAAAAAAATGTAAAAAACTCTTGTCAAGAAGAGAAAAATGTGTTATAAAAGTGTTGCATTTAAAAATTTCTTTTTATGCTATACGAAAACAAAAAGAAAGAGATAAGAAAAAAGGATGGTGAGCGAAAAATATCACTTGACTAATGAACCTATGGCCGGGATTTGCCCAAGAAGCGAATCCTTTTGCACCGCACCCTTTCTTCTCCTTCCAAAAATATTATCTGCTCCCAAATATAAAAAAGTAAGATTACAGATAAACCGCTACGGTTTTGATATTTGCAAGGAGGTGGTAAAATGAAAAATGCTTTTGGTTATGAGTTAATTATAGATCTCACTGGGTGTGATAAGAATATAATTTCTTCTAAAAAGAAACTGCAGGAATACGTAGATAAATTATGTAAATTAATAAAAATGAAGAAGTACGGGAAGACTTTACTCCCTTATTTTGGTGAAAAAGCAGCTTTTACCAAAGGCTACTCTTTGGTGCAGTTAATAGAAACCAGCTCGATAACCGGACACTTCTCCGATTTATGGGGCACAGCTTATATTAATATTTTCTCCTGCAAAAGATATAACCATGCCTTAGCAAAAAAGTTCACCTGCCAATTTTTCTCTGCAAAAAAAGCAAAAGCAAGATTCTTCATCCGTTAATCCAAAAATACAGTTATATTCTCGAACTGATTAGGTTATTACTATGTTTTTCAGTAATAACTAATTAGAATCTGGAGCAATTTTGTTCAGCTCTTCTTCATAACTTTTTCTCAAAGACGAAGTTAAAAAATCTCCTTTTAGGGGATTATAGCCAAAGTAGGAAATCAAAAAATAAGCGGTGGAGGCAAGAGAGCCGGTTCTGTTTCCTTTGGGTGTCCGCCAGCCGTGGCCTGTATCCACAAAAGGGCTTGACGCGTAAGGAAGACAGGGATCAACTCTGCCTGCGCGGGAAGGAGAAGTAATGAGCATTTTCTGCAATTCTTCAAAATAAAACAAGGTCTTTCTCAAATACTCCTCATATTTATTGGAATCTTTACCTTTATAATAGTCAGCCATGATCTGGAAAGCCAAAATCATCTGAGCCGTCCATTCACAAGAAATCACCCCTCCTTGGGGTACATTTCTAAATTTAGCAAAGTCGAAACCCTGTACGGTAATTTTTCCTTCGGGGCGATCAAACTCTACCTCCACTTCACAATTCTCTACGGCAAACTCTAAAATTGTTTCAGGATTCATTTTTAAAGAAAATAAGGAAGCTGGGCCTAAAGAAGTTATTGACCAAGCATAGGTATCAGTAGCAATAGTAGCGTCGCCTTTACCTCTCTTTACAGGAGGGCCATGCTGAGTATAAGAATGACGGGAAAGCCACTGCTTTATTTTCTCTGCTGTTTCTAAATAGGGCATCTCTTTGGTAACTTGATAAAATAAACTAAAAAAAGCAAAAGCATCTAAATTATGTTCGGTAGAATACCAGCTTAACTCCGGCCCTCCCCTTATTCCCCCCTCTTTATCCGCTAATACAAGCAAAAAGTCGCTTACCTTGCGGGCAATTAAAAGATATTTTTTATCTCCTGTTTTTTTAACATAATTTAAGGCAGAAATTCCCACCCAGGCACAAGGACCACTGTGACTGGTATATTCAAATACGTCACCTGTGGTATAATAAGCATTATAAATATCTTCGCCTTTTTTTACTTTCTCTAAGTAAAAATCTAATATCTTGGCTGCACGCTCAGCATCATCAAAGAGAAGAAAAACAATCGCTGCTACTGCCTGATCGTAGCTAAAGCATACTCTTTCTAAATCGTGGTCTCCCTCATAACTTAAAACTAAACCTCTTATTAAATCCTGCCGGTTTTTTATCCACATATACATTCCTTTAATTATCTTCTGAGAAAATTGTGATTTTTCTTTCACTAAACTTTTCGTTTGTGTATAAACTCCTAAGGCTGCGGCGTCCCTTTGCTGCTCTTTAACTTTCAACGCTCCATTTTCCTTTTTTAGTGCGGTTAATTCCTCTTGAAGGAGGGAGATTTTTTCTTTAAGTTGAGAGGCCTTTTGTAAGGATAGTTGGTCCTCTAATTTTGCCTTAAGTAAGCTTTCGTAATTCTTCTGGTAGCGGGAAACTTCCTTATTTTTAGAATCGATTCTTTCCTGCATCTGCTTTTGCCTCTTTCTGAAATGTAGAACACCTTCTTTTTCATTTTCATAAATTTTTCCCAGTGCGGTATCCCTTTGCAAAATATCTACATATTCTTTTACTAAATTTTTATTTTCCTTAATCAAAATTTTTGCCTTCCAGAATGAGGAGAAGGAAAAAAGAGAAAGAATAATTATTACTCCTCCTATAAAAAGAGGCAATGATTTTTTCAATAATGCGTATTTAAAAAGGCTTGCCGTCTTTTTCTTATCTGCCTGCAAAAACTCTAATCCTATCAAGTATTGATTAAAATCCTTCAGTTTCTTTTGATTAACCCAGGCTACTTTTGCTTTCCCAAGGAGAGGATTTTTTTTAAAAGGTAAGTGTATTTTTAGCGAAACTAAAGCATCATCATTGTGAAATCTATCCCAAAATCCCCACCATAAATCATTAATTAAAAGACAAAGTCCGCCTTTGCTAATATCCTGGGTAAACCCCTGCAGCCAGGGAGTAATTCTCCTTCCCTCTCTATCAAAAATAAAAAACTCTATAGGTAAAACCGTAGATATTCGTATGTATCTTCTTCTTTCTTCGCTCATAGCATATAACTTGATACTATATGATGGGTTTTTGTTTTTTCAAGTATCGAGGATCTATCATCAAAGGTCTAGAGTTAAAATTGAGGAATTTTTATTCTCTTTAGGTTAGAGAAGAAACTTTCGAATTGGGGATGTTTTCTTATGGCCTCTAGATCGGGATCTTGTAAAATATAAGAAAATTCATCATAGCCCAAGAAAACTGCTTTCCTTAATTCCTTAAGCGCCTGGCTTACTTCTCCCATTAAAGATAAACTGCAAGCAAAATTGTAATGGACAACAGGATCATCTGGCTTTATTTTAACTAATCTTCTATCAACTTCTAATCCTTCCTCATAAAATCCTCGGCGAGTATAGGCATTACCTAAAGAGATGAGGACTTGGACAAAATTAGGCCTTTCCTTAAGAAGTTTCTCGTAAAATTTTATCTCAATGTCTTTTCTCTTTATCTTTTTCTTCATCTTTTACTTCTTCTTTTTCCAGGATAATTTCTTCCCTTAAAAGATAAAACACCTCTTCCAACTGCCTTTTAAATTCCTGATAGTCTTCTTTTTCTACAAATCTCTTTCTTAGGGCAAATTCTTGATAAACATCAAGTAAATCTTCTCTTTGAGTATAGGTTGATTTGAAATCAAACCACTTGGTAGAAATCCTGTGGTTTTGAGGAAAATACTTAACCCTTAAATTAGAAGGTAACTTTACCTCTACCCGTGATTGATTTTTAAAAATCCCGGCAAACTCTATGGGGAAATTCCTTTCTTCCTTTCCCGCGTAAGCAGCATCAATACCTATATCGCTAAGGGAAGGGACTATCCTTAAATCTTTTGCCGGGTTTAGGAACTTTTTTGTCTGGAAAGTATACTCCAAGACAGGAAATTTATCAAAATCATCAACGTTCTCTATTTTGTAATCAATAAGCTTGGAAAAAGGGCTAATTTGAACCATCTTCTTCGCAATATTATCTTTAATTTGCTGGGGATGAGTATATTTTAGATAATACCGCTGGCCGGAAGCAAAATATCCTTTAGTAATTACTTTCCTCTCTATTCTCGCATCTTCGTTATCATCTATATCTATCTTCATCTCATAGACAATCGCGTTATCTTTAATTAACGGGGTGGATAAAATTTTATATTCCTCATCAAAAAATACAAGAACTTTTCTTTGCTGATCATCTAATGGGAGATCGGAGAAAGAAACCGTGGAAGCAGTCGGGTCCATAAAAATTAACTTATTATTGTCCGAAAACGCGGCAATGGCATGATTAAAATTTACTGAAGGGAAATCTTCTTCAATAGAATAAACGCTTCGCGTAGGAATAAGTACGGGGTAAGCCTTCAAGCCTGCTTCTCTTAGCATCGCTGTCAAAAGTGTTGCTTGATCTTTACAATCTCCATACCTATTTACAAAAACATCTTCTGCCTTATGCGGCTCATGGCCGCTTTCTCCATATTCTACGCCTACATAACGGATGTCTTTGGCGCAAAACTCATAAATTTTCTTTGCCTTTTCGTAATCGGTTTTACAATCCTTTATTAAATCTTGGATAAACTCCTTTATCTCTTTGCTTAAATCTACTTTATCTTTAAATAAATCGTACCACCAAGAATAAATTTCTTCCCAAGAACCGAAGCTGGAAATAATTATTGCCGGATTTACTAAAGAGATTTGGGGCATTTTTTCTTCAGGGATTATTGGGTCTATCTGATTAAATTTCCAGGAATAAACTTTCATATCTGCCTTTTCCTCTTCTAATGGAGTTAAATTTGTTCCTTTGGCGTAATCCTGGTTTGAAAATCTAAATCTGATTTTTTTCTCCTTAGGAACAATCAATTTAAAATTTGCTCTTGCTATAGGGTAACGCTCGCGAAGGCGGTAGATAAAAGTAAAATCATCTCCGTTAATAAGCTTGGAAGAATGAATCTTTGCTTTATACTCAATTATCGAACCTACTTCAACTGAAGGCATGGAGATTATGTATGCTTTAGCGTTACTATAAAGGGGGAAATTTAGATATTTACTTACATCGCGAATGCTTTCTCTGCCGGCATAGACAACTTTGCCTGTTGGGGTAATTACTCTGGCGTATTCTAATTCCACTCTTTCATAGGTAGAATCATAGCCAATTTGCACCTCTGCTAAGTCTTTTCCTTTTTCTTTAAGTATCTTCTTTACCATATGAAGGCGGGATACAGATGTGTTATCCTCTCTAATTTCAATAGTTTCATCAACAAGAATGACGGCGGCTTCCTCTTTATCAATAGAAGAAAGAAAACCCTCCTCTTCTTTTAGCAGTTTCCTTAATTCTAAAGGGATTCCTTGCTCCACTTTTATCCCAATTTTTTTAATTCTTTCTTCAGCCTTTTCTTTAAATGGAGATTTTATTCGTTTATACAGCTTTATTGCTTGAGGAAATAAATTCTTCTCTTCACAGGCAGCGGCATAAAAATAAAGATACTCCTCATCATTAATTTCTCCCACTTGCTCAAAAACTTCTAAGGCAGAGGTGTAACTTTTTAGCTGAGCTAAAGCTTTTGCTAAAATAATTCGCCCTTGGGTTTCTTTAACATCCTTTAACAACTCTTTTACTTTTTCGTAATCATTAAGTTGATAATAAAAGTTAGCTAATTTTAAGCGTAAATTTAAGTTTTGGGGCTGGCCAAGGAGAAGTTTTTCGTAGCGCAGAGAGGTTCTTTTATAAATAGCAGGGAGTTGCTCTAAAGAAGACAGGCAGCCAGCCAACAGAAAACAAAGAATAGAGAGTAAAATACTTTTTAATCTCTTTTTTGTAATCATTCTAAATTTTTAATTTTGCCAGAAACCTTTCTATCCTTATAATGGCGACTTTTAAATTATCCAAAGAATTGGCATAGGAAATTCTTATATAAGAGGTGAATTCTTTTCCAAACGCGCTTCCGGGAACTACAGCCACTTTTTCCTCAAAAAGTAGTTTCTTAGCGAAGTCTAAAGAGTTTATCCTGAATTCCTTTAATGAAGAAAAGCAGTAAAATGCTCCTTGGGGCTTTACTGTGTAAAGTCCTAACCTATTTAATTCTTTTACAATAAAATCCCTTCTTCGTTTATATTTTGCGCGCATATAGTCTACTTCTTTTTGTGCTCCTAAAGCCTCGGTGGCGGCGATTTGGGAAACAATTGGCCCGCAAAGCATAGAGAAAGAGTGAATTTTAGTCATTGCTGAAATTATTCTTTTATTCGCGCAGGCAAAACCAACCCGAAAACCAGTCATAGCATAATTTTTAGAAAACCCTCCCAGGAGAATTGTTTTATCCTTAGCTTTTTTATCTAATGAAGCAAAAGGGTGATGACTTCCTTCATAGGTCAACTCATCATAAATCTCATCGCTGATAACGATCATTTCTTTGTGGAATAAAACCTTTCTAGTCTCTCTTAATTCTTCTAAAGTATATGTAATACCTGTAGGATTACAAGGGTAATTTAAAATTATCGCTTTAGGTTTTTTTTTGATAACTTCCCTTAGTTCCTTAATGTCGATTTTGAAATTATTTTCTTCGCGGGTTTTTAGGTAAACTACTTTACCATGATTGATCTCAACCATTGCCGGATAAGCAACATAGTGGGGACTTACCACAACTACCTTATCCCCTGGCTCTAAAACTGCCCTTAAAGATAGGTCGAATCCTTCGCTAACCCCCACAGTAATAAGAATTTCTTCTTCGGGGTCATAAACTAAAGAGTATTTTTTTTCTAAATGGCGGGCTATCGCTTGCCGTAAAATAAATAATCCTTTATTAGAAGTATAGGAAGTTAGGCCCTCTTCCAGAGCAGTAATCCCTTTTTCTCTTATCCGCCAGGGAGTAATAAAATCCGGCTCTCCTACGCCTAAAGAAATGACATCGGGCATGCCCAGAACAAGATCAAAAAACTCCCTAATCCCTGAAGGAGCCAATTTTTCAATTCTTTCAGCAACCAT
>JAHJHM010000119.1 GCA_018823915.1 Candidatus Omnitrophota bacterium | reverse complement strand
TTATCCAGCCTGGTTTTAAGAAAATTTGACATAATTCTCACTCCTCTTTTATGGAATTTTTACCTATGCTTCACTATCCATGCCCGAGAACACTATCTTAATATAATATTTCGCCTTTGGCAAGGGTTGTCAAGCTTTTTTCAGGGGGATTTTGAACTTTTTTCCTAAAAAAATTTAGAATGATCTTGATTTACAATAGGAAGTATGGTATCCTTTAAGTAGGAAATCTTACTTAATGGAGGTGATAAAAATGGTAATTAAAATTAGCAGCAAACATCAGGTAACCATTCCTAAGGATATAGCGGAAGTTTTTCATCTTAGGAAAGGAGATGTTTTGGAAGTTCAACGACAAGGGAATAAAATAGTAATGACTCCTAAAGAGATGATTCTAGAAGATAAATATTCCAATGAAGATTTAGAAGCTGCTGAAAAAATTCTTTCTAAGGGATTACTCAAAGAAGAAATAGCTTTTGAATCTGGAACAGAGATGACAAACTTTCTCAAGAAAAGGATTAAAAAGTGAGCTATATTCTTCTTCGCGCATTCGTAAAGAAGTTTGATTCCTACCGTGCAATAGAACAAAAAACTATTGTTGAGGTGATCGATGATATCAAAAAATATTTTGAAACCAATCAAGCATCACATGGCCTGCGAATCAAGAAACTTTTTGGTAAAATCTACGAGGCAAGGATTAACATTCATTTGCGGATAGCCTTTTTTCGCAATAAGGATGTTGTAAAATTTTTCTGCTTGGGCAATCATAGTGACATTCAACGGTGTCTTAAGTCCTTCCGAAAGCTTCTAAAATAATCGCATTAACGTTTCAAAATATTTTCTCTGGCCTTTACTATGGAATTTATTCTACCATTGAGGCTTTCTTTGCTGAAGGCTGAGAGCTGATAGTTAGTTCTAAAGACCAAAAGATAACTCTAATACTTACGCTTATTTCACATTTCAAGGTCTGACCCCATTTTTTTTTATAAGTAGTATATATTAACAAAAAAAATTAGAAGTTTCTCTTAAAAGGGTTGACAAGCTACTAATATATGTTACGATATCTTTCGGAACGAAATCTATCGTAATGATAAAACTTGGAGGTTGTAATGAATCCTTTTAGATTTGGTAACGTAGTCTCGGGGGAATATTTCACTAATCGAAAGAAAGAAATAAAAGAAATGCTCTCTGAGTTAAAAGCCGGTCAACACATAGTGCTAATGAGCCCCCGCCGCTACGGCAAAACCAGTCTTATGAATGAGGTAATGAAAGCTAGCGGGATAAAATGGTTTAGGATTAATATGGAGCTGATTGCTGACGAAGTGGACTTGGCTAATTACTATGTTAGAGACGCCTTATCCTTAAGTAAATTTGAAAAAATAAAACATTATCTAAAAAACCTAAAAGTACAACCGTATATTCAGATTCAGCCAAAAACGAATGGAATTTCGGTATCTTTCGACACCGAGAGAAGAAATATTTCCACGCTTCTCTTAGACAGCCTTCAGCTTCCTGAAACGATCGCCAAAAGCATAAAAAAAAGAATCGTAATTGTCTTTGATGAATTCCAAGAGATACGCAGGATTTCTCCTAACTTAGAAAAGAAAATGCGCGGGATATTCCAATACCATCAAAATATAACTTATGTCTTCATCGGAAGCCAAGAATCTATGATCCGGGAAATATTCCAGAACAAAAATAATCCTTTCTATAAATTTGGCCGCCATATTACCTTACATAAAATACCCGAACCTGAATTCTCAGATTTTATTATAAAAAGATTCTCTTCACAAAAAATAGATGCGGACAAAATTGTAAAAGACATCCTAAAATTTACTAATTGCCACCCTTATTATACCCAACAATTGTGTCATGAAATCTATATACTAAATGAGGAAAACATTCTTACCCGGCACATAATAGATAAAGCTGTTGACCAAATTACAACAGAACATCATGCAGATTATTCGAGGTGGTGGAACAGCTTAACTAATACGGAACGAAAAGTTATTATCGGCATTGCCTCGGGTGACTATAGCCCCACTTCACAAGAATTTATAAGAAAATACGGTATTAAATCAACCAGTACTTCCGGTAGCGTAGTAGGCAAATTAGTCGCCTTAGGCACATTAGTAAAAAAAAATGGAGATAAAATTAAGATAGAAGACCCTTTCTGGAAAGTATGGATTCTGAAAAATCGAGATTAGTTTCTTTGGAATTCCTCATTTTACCTCTTTGAGGGGTGAGGTTATCCTCTTGGTATAGTCCAACAGGCCCAGAGCCTGCTGGGTAGGCGGGCAAAGACCAAAAGACAACTCTGCAAATACTTTCAGCTTTCAAGGTCTGACCCCGTTTTATACTATTCCGCCTTTGGCAAGGATTTTTGGGCTTTTTTTAGGGGGATTTTGAACTTTTTTCCTATGGGAAAGTGGTAAATCTTCTCTTGGATTTCTATTGGTAAGGCGGACAATTTTGCCTTTTCTGCCTCAATAAAAATTACCAGCTGGCGCTTGGTAAAAGAAAGAGAAATCCATCTCCCTCGAAAGTAAATCTTTAATTTAAGGCTGCGCCAATTTTTAGGAAGATTTGGAGAAATTTTAATCCTGTCCTCTAAGATATTTATTCCGGCAAAGGCCCTCACTACAATATCTAGAGAACCACCCATAACCCCCACATGAATGCCTTCGGGAGTTGTTCCTCCCTGAGTATCGTGTATATCGGACTCTAAAACTTCCCGAAACCAGCGCCAAGCTTCTTTTTTCTTTCCCAAAGCTTGGGCAATAAAACAATGGGTAACTTTACTTAAGGTAGAACCGTGAGAGGTTCTTTTTACATAGTATTCGTAGTTTTTTCTGGCTAACTCTTTATCAAAATTATACCCCAACTTTCCCAATATCTCCTTAACCTCGCCTAAGGAAAGAAGATAAAAAGCCATCAGGGTGTCAGCCTGCTTAGAAACTTTATAATCATCAGGAGATTGGCCTTCTGCTTTTAAAATCCTATCCATACGATGGACATCTCCATACTCTGCCCGATATCCCGGCCAATCTAATTCTTTTAAATCAAAATATCCTTCAAACTGAGCAATTATGCCCTGGCTATTAATAATAAGATTCATTTTCCTGGTAATTGTCTTCCAAAGGCAAAGTTCTCTTTCTTTCAATCCCAATTTCTTTAAAATTTTTTCTTTATTGCCAACAGGCAAAATATTAAGAATTTCCTCGGCCCTAAGCAGTATCCAAACGATCATTAGATTAGTATAGGCATTATCTTTTAACCCTGGCTTGGAACTACCGGCAAGCTTTTCATGAAATTCATCGGGGCCCATAACCTTTTTGGTATGAAATTTACCGTCTTGAGGGTCATATTTAGCTAAACTAGCCGCAAATTGAGCGATCGAAAGGATTATCTCCGCGCCAAAGCGCAGAAGGAACTCCCAAGAATCAGTAATTTGGTAATGTCGCCAGACATTATAGGCAATGGCAAAAGAAACATGCCGCTGCAAACGGCTATAATCCAGTCCCCACTTTCCGGAAAGAGGATTTAGGTGAACGACCTGAGTTTCTTCCCTGCCTGAAGAGCCGCTTTGCCAGGGAAACATTGCTCCTCGATAGCCTTCTTCTTGGGCATATTTTCGCGCCATCGCTAAGCGCTGATAGCGGTACAAAAGAAGGGCTTGAGAAACTTCCGGCAGATGAAAATCGTAAAGATGCAGAGCAAACACCTCATCCCAAAAAATATGCCCGCGATAAGCTTCTCCATGCAGCCCCCTTGCCGGAAGCCCGGCATCAATATCGATATTATGGGAAGAGGCTGTTTGAAGGAGATGAAATGTATGAAGCCGCAATGTTCTCTGGGAAAAATTATCGCCCTCAATCTGAATATCAAATTTCTTCCATAATTTCTCCCAGGCATGATAATGAGTCCGAAAAAGCGTATTGAAACGAAGGGGCTTCTTCAAAGCTTCCATAGCCGAAACTGCTGGATTACGGACCCCTTTATCTTTGGAAGTATAAATAGAAACAACTTTTTCTATTGTATAGCAATGGTTTTGGCGAGCAAAAACTCTAAACTCCTGGCCCACCCTTTCTTTACCTTTCATTAATTGCCTAATCAGCGACCTTTTCTCTTTTTCTCCCACAAAAATACGAATTCTTGCTGCCTGAGCTACTTCAACTCTTGACTGAGTCGTCTTTACCGACAAATATGTCCCATTGCGGGTAAAACCGCCTAAAGAATGAGGCTTCCAATGCTTAGAATTAAGCTGGCGGTAGCGTTCCACTCCGGCATTAAGAACAGTGCCGTCGAGCATTGTCCTTACCGTAATCCACTCACTGTAGTTTAAGGGAGTAATCACATACTTAATTGCTCCGTAGTGCGCGGATGCCATATGGGCGATTCTTTCTGTTTCTATTAAAGTTTTTTGTTTGTGCTTGGTTTGGAAAAGAATTTTTCTTCTTAGCACTCCATCATGCATATTAAGTTCTTGACGGTAGAAAAGAATTTTTTCCTTGGAAGGAGAGAACCATTCACCTTTGCCAATTTTAAAAGTTAAAAAAGTCCAATTAGGACAGTTTACCAAGTCTTCATTAACTACGATGCGGCCGGCAATATGGGTGGATAGACGATTATAAACCCCGGCAATGTAAGTGCCAGGATAATGAATTTTTGAGGCTACTGCTTCCGGGGCTGCTCCTCTAGTTGCAAAATAACCATTTCCCAAAGTACAAAGAGCCTCTCTCAAGCCCTCCTGCTCAGGGGAAAATTGATTATAAACCAATGTCCAGGTAGATTCTTTCATGGATATAGAGTCTAAATTGTAGATGAAAGGATCTTGAGTAATTCTTCTACTTCTTTGGGGCTGGAAATTCTAAAATCAGCGGCGGATTCTTTAGATTCAGAAGAAACCAAGATGCCTGTTCCTCTCGTTCGTACTGTTCTAAAAGCATCTTCGTCTGTTGTATCGTCACCGATGTAAACTATAGATTCTTTCAACCAGGAAACTCCCAAAGCCTGCATAATCCAGCAAACCGCCTTACCCTTATCCCAATCAATTGCCGGCAAAATTTCAAAAACTTTCTTGCCGCACATCAGGCGAAGAGCAGCATTTCTCTCAACAATCTTATCCACGAATTGTTTAATCCGGTCTAAGTCTTCTTGATTTTCAAGAAGGCGGTAATGTACTGCCGCGCTGAATCTTTTCTCTTCAATTAATACTCCTTTTATATCTCCGAGACTGCCCTTAAGCTGCGCGGTTATCTCAAAAATAAGGGGCACTATTTCCTGGGCACGAGGCTCAATCAGAGAAAGCGAGGGCCCAACAATATCAAAACCATGGCTTCCGGCATAAAAAATCCCTCCAATCCCTACAAGCTGCTCTACATCCTCTCTTGCCCTTCCGCTTACAATAGCAACAGTAGCTTTTTTACAAAGGCGCGCAAGAACCTCTTTAGTCTCAAAAGATAATACTGCCAGCTCGGGCCGAGACACAATTGGAGTTAAAGTGCCATCGTAATCAAGAAAAAAAACAGGTTTTCTATCATCAAAGAGAGCTGATTTGCCGCTGCGTAAATAATAGGGATTGACTCTTATTGTGGTTCGGCTTTTTGCGTCCTTTTGCGATATATCCTGAGGGCTTGAAGCACTTTCCCAAAATTGAGATAAACAAACGGGCTTTTTATGAAACCAATCCTCTAAAATTGCCGGTGACATTTCAGATAAATCTCCTACTACAATATCCGCTCCATTACTAAGAAGCGCATCCTCATTATTTTCTCTGGCAACGCCAATTACTAAGCCAAAACCGCCATTTCTTCCAGCAGCAACTCCGCTTGAGGCATCTTCAACTACTACTGAGTTAGCAGGAATTGCCCCTAAATTAGCAGCGGCGGTAACAAAGATATCCCCTTGGGGTTTACCTTTAAGGCCTAATTGGACAGAAACTACTCCGTCAACCCGCGTCTGAAATAAATCTTCAATACCTACTGACTGTAAAATAGGCTTACAATTTTTTGACGATGAGGCTACGCCGATACGAATACCTTCGGCCATAAGGGCTTTTATAAATTCAATTGAGGTGGGAAAAACTTCCGCTCCTTTTGTCTTAAGAATATGGAGAAACTTTTGATTCTTTTTGTTTCCAAGGCCGCAAACAGTTTCTTTATCCGGAGAATCCGAAGGCTCACCAAAAGCAAGCGTAATCCCCCGCGACACAAGAAAACTTTTTACTCCTTCATAGCGGGGTTTACCGTCAACATACGGCAAATAATCACCTTGGTGGGTAAATTCACGAAAAGGTTCGTCGTCGCGTTCTTCTCTTATCCGCAAGTATTCATCAAAAGCCTCTTTCCAGCTTTGAGCATGTAAAGCCGCCGTCTTGGTAACAACACCATCCAAATCAAAAATAACTGCCTTAAAAGCATAATGGCAAATACTCATTCTAACTATCTTTTAATAAAAAATCATACCCTGCCCAACAGGGTGTCCTGCTGGACTAATGGGCACAAGCAAATTCAATCCAAAAGTTAGTATGTTTCTTAATAATTTTAAATTTTGAATTGCACTTTTGCATTTTGCCTTTTGATTTTTGAATTTAGCTCTTTGCGATAATATCAGCGCGGGCTATCCAATGCTTTCCTATACACTGAAAGCGTATCCTTAGTTACTTTCTCTTTGGTATACTGAGATTCCACTATCTGTCTTCCGGTGTAACCAAATCTTTTTCTTAATTTATTGTCTTCTAGAAGCTGACAAATCTTTGCTGCCAGTAATTCAAAATCCCTTACCGCGATAACAAATCCGTTTATTCCATCCTTTATCACCTCAGGCATTCCTCCCATATTGGTAACAATCATTGCCCTTGACATAGCCATCGCCTCAAGCATAGTCAACCCAAAAGGTTCTGCGCCGGAAGACGGATAAATACAAAGGCTGCTTACCTCATACAATTCTTTTACTTCCTCTAAAGAATACGTGTCAATCAAAACGTTACTTTCCATATCAAAATGTTTTATCAGGCTCACCATATAGGCAATATCTTTTTGCTGACTTTCTCCCCAGTCAATAATATTTTTTGAACCGGCTAAAACTAAAACAATATCTGGGTATTTCTGTTTTACTATGCTCATCGCTTTAATACTTATATCGCATCCTTTAGCTAACCCAACCCTGGCAGGATGAAATATTACCTGTTTTTTCCTTAACTGGGGATATTTAGCCAATATGCCGCTCGTATCAACACCGGGTGAAAATTTATCTTGATCTATCCCATGATGAATAACGGTAATTTTAGTATCATCCATCCCTATGCCAATGATTTCTTTTTTTATAAAGTGGCTTACGGCAATTATATGCGCCCAGTTTATCTTATGGGTTAACTCCAAAAATAAAATATCATCCCAGACATTGTGCGCGGTAAGAACCAAAGGGTTTCCTCTCTCGCGGGCAAACTTCTCTAAACTGCGGATGTGGATTTCACTAAAATAATGCATATTATGCACATGAATTACATCCGGCTTTGCCTCTTCTAAAAAGGATAAAAACACCTCATCCACTTCGTCTTCTAACCCTTTTAATCCCCGCTTATAAAGCCAGTTTAAATCCATAAGAGGAGTGCGAAAAATATTCACTCCCTCGTATTTATACCTTCCCTCTACTCCTTCTACAGAACCGGTAAGTAAGCTCACTTTATGCCCCATTTTTACCATTTCCGGTAAAATTATCGTTAAATGAGTTTCTACCCCTCCAATTATAGGAGGAAACCCCCAATGAAGGTGAGCAATATTTAAACTATCCCTACTCATCAATAATGATACCGTTCTTCCTTAAATTTAACAGTCCGGCGTTTAAAAACATATACTTTATTGGTTTTTACCGAAATCAACCTGCTAAAAATGTCTATTTCTATAGTTTTTTGCGCAGGAGTTACTACTTTTACTTTAATTACTTCATTGGTTAACTCTAATTTTACCACAAATTCTCTCCAAGCTAAAGAAAAAGTGATCTTTCCCCAAGTTCGCGGCATACACGGATTTATGGATAGCCTTTCTTTTTTTATCTTAACTCCGCCAAAGCCAAAAACTACTGCCTGCCAAGTCCCTCCCAGGCAAGCAGCATGAATACCCTCAGGAGTATTTTCATAAAGATTATCAATGTCTGCCCGTAAAGCTACATTAAAAAGATTATACGCTCGGTGTAAATCGCCAACTCTGGAAGCGATAAGAGAATATATCGAAGGGCTTAAAGAAGACTTATACACTGTTTGGGGGGTATAAAATTCATAATTAGCTATCTTTGTTTTTGCCCCAAAAGAATCATCAAGCAAGTAAAGAAACATGAGCACGTCCGCCTGCTTTACCAGCCTTGTTTTACCCAAACCTTTTGCTTTTATCTTAGCAGGAATAAGGGGTATCCCGTTCTCGTCTGTGTGCTTAAGTTTAACCTTATCTAGCTTAAAATAGCCGTCAAACTGCTCGATAACCCCCTTCTTATTAATATTCACTGCTAATTTTGAAGCGATTTTTTTCCATTCCTTAACTTCTTTTTCCTTAAGATTTAACTTAACAGTTAATTTTTTATATACTTTGCGCTTCTTTATACATCCGGCAAACAGCTTAGATGCAGCAAGCAAATTCCACCTAACCATAATATTAGTATAAGCATTATTGTTAACATTAATATGAAATTCATCGGGGCCGATTATATGATTAATTTCATGCCTCTTTTTTTTCTTATTATACTCAACCCTTGATGCCCAAAAACGAGCAGTTTCAAAAAGAATTTCATAGCCAAAATTTTCCATAAACTCATCATCATTAGTAGCCTGATAATACTTATAAACCGCATAAGCGATGTCTGCGGTTATGTGATCCTCCATCTTATGAGTATAAATCTTGATAATTGTTCTATCGATATCCCTTGCCCACTCCGGAGTCTCCTCTTCGCCGGTATCTGCCGATTCCCAGGCAAACTTTGCTCCTTTAAATCCTCCTTCTTTGGCGAGTTCTCTTGCTTTATCCAACCGCCTGTAGCGATAAAGAAGCATATTTTTTGCCACCCGGGGAAAATTAAAAAGGTAAAACGGAAGAAGAAAAATTTCCGCATCCCAGAAAATATGCCCCCGATAACCTTCTCCGCTTAAAGTGCGCGCGCCAATACTGGAAAAACCGTTATCAAAATGGCCGCAAATAAGCATATGATAAATATTAAAACGCAAATTTTGCTGTAAGCTTTCTTCGGCTTCAATCAAAATGTCCGCTTTCTTCCAAAGTTTTTCCCACACCTTTATGTGGCTGGCAAGGAGATTGGAAAATCCGCGATGAAAAGCATTATGAAATATTTTAAAAGCGTGCTTTTTAACGGCAGTCGAGTTTTCATGAGGAAAAAAATGTTTTATGCAAAAAACTTTGGTAAATATAACTGTTTGGTTTTTCTTAAGTTTCAGGCGGAAAACATTATCCTTGGCAAATATTTTTTTACCAGCACTTTCATAATAAAATCCGCTCCAGTAAATTATGGTATATTTTTTCTCTAAGGTTTCTACGGCTAGATATCCGGCATTGTGAGATTGTCCCAGCTCTTTAAGGCGAAAATGCCTTTTTCTTCCTTCGGTTAACACTCCGGCATTAGAAATAGAAGTATCTATGCCTGTATTTATATCTACCACACAAGCGGCATCAAGAGATGTTAAGACTATCTGCATCGCGCCGATATTTTTATTATGTTGAGAAATAAATCTTAAGGATTGATAATCATAGCGTCTCTTTTTACTATCCTGATACAGGGTTTTTCGCGCTAAAACTCCTTTTTTCATATTAAGGGTTCTTTTGTGAGTTAGTGAATCCATAGCTGCTAAATCAATCTTTTCTCCTTTAACTGTGAATTTAAAATTAATCGGATTGGGCAAATTAACTAATTCGGAAACCTGGGCAGACATTTTATCGTAAATACCGGAAATATATGTCCCGGGTTGGGCATCATAAGGTACTTCTTCATAAATGCCTCTTGTGCCTAAGTAGCCGTTTCCCAAAGTAAACTGGGCTTCTCTTATGCTTTGTAATTGCTTTACCCACTTTGTCTCTTTTATCAACCAAAGCTCATCAGCAGTATAATCAGAATAAAAATCCTTCATCTTACTTCTCACTTTTTTCTTCTCCATAAGTATAATTTACAATCTTACTCTTGCTTAAATCCAAATTAGGCACAATTACAATCGCTTTCTCTTGAGATAAAAACTTGGATCTCCTTACTCCAATATCCAAAACTTCTACAATTTCACCCCAAGGAAGTTTAATCTTATCCCCCAGCCTAAAAGGTTTATCAACCATAATGAGAAAACCGGCAATAATATTAGCAATAGTATCCTGAGCAGCCAAAGCGATAGCTAAAGAACTAACTCCTAAGGCAGCGATTAAAGCATTTATGTTCACTCCATATAAAGGAAGAATTATAAGAAGAGCAATCACCAAAATGCCTACCTTAAGCGTCCGGCGCAGGAGAGGGATTAACTCCTCATCAAGGCGGGTAGCGGTTTTAGCGGCAATATTTTTTTTATACCATCCGCAAACCGCGCCAACGATTCTTTGAGCAATAAAAGTCAGACAGACGATTGTGATGGTCCCTATATATTTTTTAAGGTTCTGGTGGAGTTGGGAAGAAATAACTGGAGCTATTTTTATTTCATAAAATAAGTAGCCGGCAAAAAGAAAAAAAAGGATAATTAACGGCAAAAAGGTTTTTTTTACTATCTCCCAGCTCACTTTTTTGGAAACATTTACCATTTTGCCCCTATTTTTCTTAAATAATTACTTTTTTAGTAACCACGACTAAGACAAGCACTCTTTCAGTGCGAGTTAAATATTATACCATAGAAAGCAAATCCGAACATCCTTCCCGATAGGCACTGTGTCAAGATTTTTTCGGTAATTTCTTATCTTTTGGTTTTGGTGGGCGTAGTCTTTTACGCAAGGCTTTAGCTAACTCACAGTAATAAGAAACCGGCTCTTCTTCACTACTTGTTTCTAAATAAGTTCTTGCCGGGCAGTGATAACAAATAGGGCGCAGCTTGCAGGTACGGCATTTAGAGTTGGTCTTATACTTTTCATTTAGAACTTTATAAGGAAACCTATAAAAACCTTGGTTGAAAGGAGTTGTTTTCAGATCAATACTGAATTTTTCCGAAAACTCACAGAATTTCAGCTTACCGTAAGGATTCACAAAAAATTGATTCATCCAGCTATTGCACCGATAAAGAAAATCTTTAGTTCTTTTTGATTTAGGCAATTTACCATGTAATCCTCGTTTGTATTCCTTCCAGATATCGGCATCCTGTTTTTTTGCTTTTACTAATTCTTCAAAGGAAAGCCGGTATTCACAAGGGGTTTTGTCGCCATTTAGGCGGGGATAAATCATCGGGTCATATTTAAAATAATGCCTGTCTTTCTTCGGCTTTCCCAGAAGTTTCTCTGCCCATCTTTTTATTTTGCCAAGCTGATGTTTATTTGTTTTGAGGCAATTTGTTTTTAATATCAAAGGAAACCCTTCCTGCTTTAATCTTTTGATGTTCTTAATCACCTTAGGAAAAGAACCTTCTACGCCGGTAACTGCCTCATAAACCTCTTTGGTGATGCCGTTTAAAGTAATTTCTATAGAATAAAAAGGGGATTTTATTAAACTATTGATGATTTTGGGAGTGAGGCCATAAGCATTGGTAAAAAGAGTGATGATGAACCCTTTATCTTTGGCATAAGAGTAAATCTCTAAAAAATCTTCCCTGACTAAGGGGTCTCCTCCGGAAATAGTAAGCCAAAAGCATCCCTGTTTGTGAATTTCATCAATGATCCTCTTCCACTGCTCAGTAGTTAATTCTTTGTCTTTATCTTCTGAGCCTTTACAGTAACAGTGGGCGCAGTTTAAATTGCAGCGGTATGTAAGCTCTATTTGCCCGCTTAAAGGGAAAACCTCCTGCTTACTGACTAACCGGCCGTAAAGAGGACCCATGTTTCGTTCTTTCATAATAACGCAAATTCTCCCAAATCTACCGTCTCCTTTTTTCTATCTTTAATCATCCGACATATATAATATACAACTATTGCTAAAAAAGCAAGAGGCTATTCCCTAAATTCGGGAATGGGAAGAGACTTCATACCTCCTTCTTCACAAAAACAATACCTGAAAAAAGGCTTTTTCTTAAGTTATAAGAATCAACATACCTTGCATATTTTACCCATCCGCGGATTTCTTGAGTAAGTTTGGCTGGGGTTAAGGTGAGTTAATCATAGAGGTAAATATTCACTGAACACCGTCCAAATTCTTTTGAATATCCAGTGAATATTCAGTGCAAAATGCAAATTGCAAATTGTAAATTGTAAAAGTTAGAATTAAACACTTGCACACAAAACTCATATCTCTTACCTTTGCAT
>JAHJHM010000118.1 GCA_018823915.1 Candidatus Omnitrophota bacterium | reverse complement strand
CTTTTGAATATGCAAGGAAAAGAAATAAGAAAAAAATGGTTACTCTTTGCGGCAAAACTAATGTTTTAACTTACGCGTTTGATCTTTGGGAAAGAGTTTTTTATGAGGTGGCTGGAGAATATCCTGATATAAAAACTGATTATGCCCACGTTGACGCTACTTGTATGTGGATGGTTAAAAATCCTGAGTGGTTTGATGTAATTGTTACCGATAATATGTTTGGAGATATCATTACTGATTTAGGAGCAATTGTGCAGGGAGGTATGGGTATTGCCGCAGGAGGTAATATTAATCCCAGAGGCGTATCTATGTTCGAGCCTATTGGGGGAAGCGCTCCTAAGTATACCGGCAAAAATGTTATTAACCCTTTAGCCGCGATTTGCGCTCTTTCTATGATGCTTGATCAACTAGGCCAAACCAAGGCAGCGAAAAAAGTGGAAGACGCTGTTATCAAGGTAGTTCGGGAAAAATTAAATTCTCTTGCTGCCGGAAGAATGGGTTACTCAACGACTGAAGTGGGGGATTTGGTAATTAAAACATTACTTTAATTATTCTTTTAAAAGGATAAAGGTAAAAGGTAGAAGGGAGAAGTAAAGAGGAATAATCATTTTTTATTATGAGAAAGTATAATGTAGCGGTAGTCGGTGTTGGGGCAGTAGGGTGTGCGATGTTGCGTTGTTTAAAGCAGCGCAATTTTCCCATAAATAAACTTTCTGTTTTTGCCCGAAGCCCGAGGGATATAAAAGTAGATTTAGACACTTACCATGTGGAGGCAATTTCTTCTGAAAATTTTGAAGACATAGATATTGCTCTTTTTGCCGGAACCGAAGGGGAGAAAGGAGCCTCGGCACTTTATGCTCGTAAATTTATTGAAAAAGGAGCAGTAGTGGTCGATAATGGCAGTGATTTCCGTCTAAAAGAAGATGTGCCTTTAATTATACCCGAAGTAAATAAAGATAAAATATCAGCCCATAAGGGATTAATTGCTAATCCCAATTGCACAACTATCCAGGCAGTAGTTGCTTTAGGAGGAATTTATAAAAACTTTGGGTTAGAGAAGGTTATTCTTACTAGCCTTCAGGCAACTTCTGGAGCAGGGAAAGAAGCAGAAGTTAGTTTATGGGAAGAGACAAAGGAAATTGTAGATAAGAATAAGGGTGTTAATTATGATCAATTAGATAAAAGAATAGACAGCGGCCCTATCGTTTTCAGCCATCAAATTGCCTTTAATGTTATTCCCCAGATAGGCAGCTTGCAGGAAGAAAATTATACTACTGAAGAATGGAAGGTGGTAAGAGAGGCGCATAAGATTTTTGGGGATAGTTCGATAAAGATTACCGCTACCTGTGTCCGAGTTCCCGTGTTTACTTCTCACAGTGAAGCAATTTATTTTAGAACACAGAAGAAGGTGACCCTATCTTCTTTAGAGGAGATATTGAAGGCAACTCCTGGAGTAAAATATTCTCCCAATCACTTTCCTTTACCTCTTGATACTGAAGGGAAAGATGAGGTATTTGTGGGAAGATTGCGGAAAGACCCTTACGAGGAAAATTCCTTCTGGCTTTGGTGCGTCTGCGATAATTTAAGAAAAGGCGCCGCCCTCAATGCCGTCCAAATCATCGAAAATCTCATCCCCCATCCCTGATAAAAAGGAAATTGATATGCTTAAGAATATTTTTTGTGAGGTAGAGTATGTGGGGACGGATTATTTTGGGTTCCAGGTGCAAAATAAAAAAGGCAAAAGGGAGATTACCGTTCAGGAGGTTTTTGAGACTGCTTTAGAGAGATTGTTTAAAGAAAAGATAAAGATAGATTATGCTTCACGCACTGATAGAGGGGTGCATGCTAAGCGGCAGGGGATAAATTTTAAAGTAAATACCCGGATTCCTCTCCAAAATATTGAAAGAGCCCTGAATTCATTTCTGCCGCCGGATATAAGAATTAAAAAAATAAAGGGGGTTCCTTTTGATTTTCATTCCCGTTTTTGGGCAAATTCAAAAATTTACCGTTATGTGATTTTTAACCGTAAAAATCCTTCAGTTTTTTGTCAGAATTTTTCCTGGCATATAGATAAATCTTTAAATCTTGAAAACGCGAAGAGAGCGTCTAAGAGGTTAATAGGCAAATATGATTTCTCCCTTTTTGCCAAGGAAGCAAAGAGGTACCAAAGTTGTATAAGAGAAATAAAGGACATTTCTTTTAAAAAGAAAAATAGCTTTATTTATATTGACATAGAGGCCGATGGTTTCTTAAGGCACATGGCGAGAAATATTGTTTCTTTTTTAGTAAAAGTGGCGCAAGAGAAAATTAGTTTAAAGGATATTCCTCTCATCTTAGAAAGAAAAATTTCCTATACTAATAAACCCGCGCCGGCTTGTGGCCTTTATCTTCTTAAGGTAAAATATGCGAAGGGTTAGCCGTTTTGATATTTTTAGTCTGGGAATAATATCTCTTATTTCTTTTTTTTCTGCCGCTAGATTTGACTACCTCCCTCAGTTTATAGACGGTTATTATCATTTGTCCGTAGCTAATGCTTTTATCGCCTCCGGCGGTTGGATAGGATGGGCCTGGTGGGAATTTGCGCCCATGGGGAGGCCGCATTTATACCCTCCTTTGTATCATTTTATTTTAGTATTTTTAAAAAGTGCAGGATTAAGCGGTCTAAATTCAGTAAGAATTACTGAGGTTGCGATTGTGCCTTTGTTTTTCTTTTCTATCTGGTATGTATTAAGAAAACTTATCAATGATAGGTTTTCTTTTTTTAGCCTGCTTACCCTAAGCAGCTTTTTTTCTTTTTATTCTTCTGTATCAGGCAATATCCCCGCGAGTTTAAGTATAATTTTTGGATTTTTAACCTGGCTTTTTATAAAAAAGAAAAAAATCATAACCGCCACCTTATTCTTAATACTTTCTTTTTATACTCACGCCGGAGTACCGTGGATGTTTCTCCTTTCTCTTTTATTTTTGGCATTATCCAACAGAGAATACAGAAGGCTCTCCTTAAAAATTATCCTCACAACTTTAACTTTTGCCTCACCGCTTCTTTATCATCAAGTGAGGCACATAAGTTATCTTAATTTAAAAATATTAGGAGAAGTTAAGTTCACTCATTTTAGTATATTTATTATATTATTAGGAGTTATGGGCTTATTTTTACATTTTAGGAAAAAAGAGTTTCCCCTGCCTCTTTTTTTGGGGTTATTTTGGGGAGGCTTGGCAGTCTTTATAAAACATTCTTACAGATTATTTTCTGCCCAGGGAATGGTAAGTTTAACTCTTCTTTCTTCTTTAGTTTTGGAAAAAATTACTTCTATGCTTAAATGCAAAAAATTAAGGCTGCTATTTTTAATAGTTACTGTTTCTTACTTATTTTTTTCCCATGCCACTTTTGATTTAGATGAGGGAAAGTTAAAATTTAATTTATTTAACTCTACATATTCCAATTTTCTTACCGGGAGAATTCACCGTAACTGCGGATTCAGGTCATTTTTTTATCCGCAGTATTACTATCCCTTGATAGAGGTAATCGGGAAAAACACTAAGCCCGAAGATATAATTTCTTCAAATCTTAGGATTAGCTCTCAAATTTTTGCTGCTCTCACTAACCGGCCGTCGGAAAAATCAGGGTTTGGGGAAGTAGAGCCAAAAAATAAATTTCCCGATTATGCTCAAGCCAAATTAGTTATCTGGTTAAAATCTCCTGGGGGCGAGGAAATCATTGGACAGACAGGAGTCTGGAAGCAAATCTATGAGAATGATTTTGCCCATTGTTTCTTAAATCTTAACTATAAACCTTCCCTTAAAATATTGAAGGCAAAAATAAGTTTTAAAATTTTATCTTTTATCTTTTTGTTAGCAGCACTTACGGGCTATTCTTGTAGAATTTTTTATAGGGCATGGTATAATAAAAAGCTATGAGAAAATTTTTCATTTATTTTGTTGTTACGAGTATTTTATTTACCTCCGGCTGTCATACTCTGCGTAAGAAATTTATCAGAAAAAAGAGGTATAAGAAAGAAACCCCTGTGTATGTAGACTTTAAGGATTATCCTGCTAAGCCTAGCCGCCAAGCTTATATTGACTATTATCTTTTTGTAAGAGGTTGGCTTGATGAATTAGCCGAAAGTTTAAAAAGGGGATTGAGTTTTAAGAGAGAAAAAAGGGCGATAAGCCAAGCTTTAATGAATTTTGAACAGATGCTTTCTTTTTATGATTTAGAAGGAAAGAAAAAAATTTATCCCTTGTACGAAGAGTTATTAGCGATAAAAAAAGAGATAGAAAAAAACCCCAACACCAATGAAGTAAAGCGAAATTTTCTCATTCGTAAAATAGAGTATTTTAAAAGAAGGTTTGAAAAAGATTGTAACTATACTGATATAGAAGGATGGATAAGTTAGAGTTTAAGGTTTTTGTCCTTGGAGGTCTTTCTACCAATTGTTATCTTATCTTCGATAGAGAAACAAAAAAAGGGTTCCTGATAGATAGCCCTTGTTTTTCTAAAGAATTAAATGAGTTTGTCGAGGATGAGAATTTAAAAATCCAGTTTATTGCTTTAACTCACGCTCATTTTGACCATATTGGCGGCTTAGGAGAATCAAGAGAATTTTACATCCACAAGGAAGACATTCCTTTACTTAAAGATGCTAGCTTGAATTTTTCTTCTTTTTTGAATTCTTCTTTTACTGTTAAAGCGCAGCCGCGACTTTACCAAGAAAATACGCTTTTACCTTTTAACTCTCATAATCTTGAGGTTATTCATACTCCCGGCCATACTCCAGGATCAGTATGTTTGAAGTTAGGCAAATGGCTTTTTAGCGGAGATACGATATTTTTTGATTCTATAGGCAGGACAGACATTCCGGGAGCCTCTACCGATTTACTTATAAAATCCATAAAAGAGAAAATTTTTCCCATGGCGGAGGATATAATTGTCTATCCCGGACACGGCCCCTCTACTACCATAGGAAGAGAAAAGAAATGCAATCCATTCTTAAGAAATTAAAAAGCAAATATTAAAAATCAAAATGTTCAATTATCAGCCATCCGCGATTGAAAGCCAAGAAACCTTAAGGCTCATAGCTTACAGCTTAAAGCTTTAAGCTAAAAATATGGAAGTTTATTGTGAAGCATTTTTTGATTACCTCAGGGTAGAAAAGGGGTTATCCCGGAATACCATTTCTTCCTATAAGCAGGATTTGAGAAAATACGCAGATTATTTAAAAAAGAGAGAAAGTCTTACGTTAGAGGAAATAACCCGTAAAGATATAACCAACTTTTTGTTTTCCTTACGCGAGGGTATTTGTTCCGCGAGTATTTCCCGTATCCTTTCAACAATTAAAAGTTTCCATTGTTTTCTGGTAAGAGAAAAAATAATAACTTTTAATCCCGCTCAGCTTATCGAGGCGCCAAAGATAGAAAAGAAAATCCCTTTTGCTTTAAGTCTTGATGAGGTAGTTAGAATTTTAAAAGCACCAAACTTAAAAAATTCTCATGGTATAAGAGAGAGGGCAATTTTAGAGCTTATGTATGCTACGGGCTTGCGTGTTTCCGAAGCCTCCTCCCTTAAGCTATCCAGCCTCAATCTAGATGTAGGGTTTATTAGGTGTAAAGGAAAGGGCAGTAAGGAAAGGATTGTTCCTTTAGGAGGGAAAGCAATGCATTTTTTGCAAAAGTATATCTCCCAGGCTAGGGGCAAATTGCTGGGTAAGAAAATTTCTCTTTATCTTTTTCTTGCTCAGGGAGGAAGAAATTTAGGCCGTCAAAGTATTTGGAAAATGATAAAGAAGATAGTGAAGAATGCTGGGATAAGAAAGAAGGTCAGCCCGCACACCTTAAGACATTCCTTTGCCACTCATCTTCTGGAAAGAGGGGCAGATTTAAGGAGCATACAGGAGATGCTGGGGCATGCCAGCATAACCACTACTCAAATATATACCCACATAAATAAAGTAAGGCTAAAAGAAATTCATAGCAAATTCCATCCGCGGCCTTAAGTGCGCGAATTGAGCAAATGGTAGATAGATTAAAAAAATTACCCTCAGAACTTAAGAAAATTTTAACAATAGCTTCCCGCCAAGCAACTTCCTCGGGAGTTAAGATATATCTTGTGGGAGGGGTGGTGAGAGATTTAATTAAAGGCAAGATAAATTTTGACTTGGATATTGTTGTAGAGTCCGATGCGATAATTTTTGCCCGCGAATACGCCAATTATCTAGGTGGTGAATTTAAAAAACATCATGCTTTTGGTACAGCCACAGTATATTTAGGTGAGCATAAAGTAGATTTTGCTACCGCGCGCAGAGAAACATATCCACGCTGGGGAGCTTTGCCGGTAGTTGTGCCTGCCGCGTTGGAGGATGATTTGGCACGCCGGGATTTTACGATAAATGCTATGGCCGTAAGTTTAAATAAGGGTGATTATGGCAGATGCCTTGACTTATATAATGGATTATCTGATTTAAGCAAAGGGTTGATAAGGGTACTGCATAAAGATAGCTTTCTAGAAGATCCTACGAGGATATTAAGAGCGATAAGATTCGAGCAGAGGTTTTCTTTTAAAATTGAAAAAAATACTTTTAAGTTGATGAGAGAGGCTTTAGGAAGAGAAGCTTTAAAGTTTATCCACCCCCATAGATTGAGGAATGAATTGGTGCTCATCTTAAAAGAACCAAAACCCCGTATTTATATAGGCAGAATAGAGAAATTAATTAATTTTTCTATTCTTGATAAGACCCCTCCTTCAAAGGTATTAGGAGGGTCTATCCCTGTGGATAAATCAATAAAGTTAGATAGAGAAGATTTTAAACTTTTCTTGAGAATAGAGAAAACAGTTTCTTTTTATCAAGAGAAGTTTAAAAAACTCAAAGAAATAGAGGAATGGTTTGTATATTTAGCTGCCATTTTGGTTAAGCTTTCGGAGCCCGAAATTCTACAATTTGTGGAGAGTTTCGGCTTAAGAAAAGAACACAGGGTAAAGATGCTTTCTATAAAAAAGAATCTTTCTAAAATTAAAAGGCTAAATAGGGAGCTAAGGCCGCATGCGATTTATCATTTTTTTCAATTATTAAGCTTTGAGGCTATAGTATTTTTTTATGCCTATTATCCTGAAAAAAAAATAAGGGAAAACATAGAGTATTTTTTAGATAAATTAGTGAATGTCACTCTTTTTGTGAAGGGGGAAGATTTAAAAAAGTTAGGGATGAAGCCGGTTAACCTATACAGCAAGCTTTTAAGAAGGCTTCTTTATGTTAAATTAGACGATAAATTGAAGACTAAACAGGAGGAAATAAGGCAAGCGAAGGTAATTTTTAGGAAATTAAAGAGCAGAGAGGATAGAATGATGGTGCCTGTGGTAAAAACTATTGATAAATAAGAAGTTTCAGCTATAATTTTTAGATGAACTTACGCATGGAAAGAGTAAATAAACAGTTAATGCGCCAGATTATGGATGTAATCCATAAAGAAGTTGATGATCCCGCGATTGATTTTTTATCCATAACGCGCGTTGAGACAACTTCTGATTTACAGGAAAGTAAAGTTTATTTCAGCCTTTTTGATGAAAGTCAGCGCGAAAAAGTAGAAGAAATCCTGCATAAGATGATTAAATTTATCAGAGTCAGTTTAGGCAAGAGAATAAGATTAAGAATTTTGCCTCAGCTTAAGTTTATTCCTGATGATTCTATAAAGTATAGCGTAGATATGTATCGCAAGATTGAGGAGGTTAAGGATAAAGATGAGCAAGGAGACGTTGAAGAGGATAATAGAGAAAATTCATAGCAGTAAGAGTTTTTTGATCACTGCTCATGTAAATTTAGAGGGGGATGCTTTAGGGTCGGAATTAGCCATGTATATTCTTTTAAAAAAACTTAAAAAAAGAGTGGTAATCTACAACCATGATTCTTTTCCTTCAGTGTATGAGTTTCTTCCTAATTCCAGAGTCATAAAGACTACCTTAGAGAAGAAGAGGTTTGACGTAGCGTTTGTATTGGACTGTTCGGATTCTTCCCGGGCAGGGAAAGTTAAAGATTATTTAGGCAGGGCGGATTGTATTATAAATATTGATCACCACATCAGTAATACTTTTTTTGGAGATATAAATTGGGTAGACCCAAAAGCAAGTTCAGCCGCTCAAATACTTTATAATCTTTGTGAAAAAATGAAGATTATGGATAAGAATATTGCTCTTTGTTTGTACACAGGGATTTTTACCGATACAGGAAGTTTTACTTATGCCAGCACAAACAAAGAAGTCCATCGGGTAGCTACCAATTTAATGAATTATGGCATTTATCCTTCCAAGGTTTATGAGAGCCTTCATAGTTCGTGCTGCCCAACAGACTTAAAATTTATGGGCCGGATTATTTCTTCTCTTAAATTTGATCCTCGCAAAAAAATATGCTGGGCAATAATAAAAAAGTGGGAAAAGAAGGATTATGATCTTACGGAGATAATTTTTTCCATAATGAGATCATTAAAGGGCGTAGAGGTTTTTCTTCTTTTTAAGAAGATAGGCAAGAATGAAACGAGAGTTAATTTTCGTTCCTGTTTTTCAGTCGATGTGAATAGGATTGCTCAATTTTTCTGCGGTGGGGGGCATAAAAAAGCAAGTGGAACGACTATATGGGAGTCTTTGGAGCAAGCAGAGAAAAAGGTAATCCCTTATGTGCAGAAATACACTGATAGATTAAAGAAGTAGTTTATGGTTTATAGTGGATGGTTTATAGCTGGTACAACCTAATAAACAATGAGTATTTCCAGCGAGAATAATAAAGAGGGGATTATGCTTATAGATAAACCCGGGGGGATTACTTCTCATGATGTAGTTGATGTTGTACGTAAGCGTTTAGGAATAAGGAGAGTAGGGCATGCTGGGACTCTTGATCCCTTAGCAGAAGGACTTTTGGTTGTTCTTGTGGGCAAGGCTACAAAGTTGTTCTCTAAATTTGTTAATTTTGATAAAGAATATATAGGAGAATTAAAATTGGGAGAAACTACTACTACAGGAGATTCTCAGGGAAATTTGATAGAAAAAAGAGATTATAAAAATATAGATGAGCAGAAGATGCAGGAGGCGTTTTCTCTTTTTTTAGGAGAAATAGAACAAATTCCTCCTATGGTGAGCGCGTTAAAGATAGGGGGAAAGCGTTTATATCGCTTAGCGCGTCGAGGTATAAGTATTCAAAGAAACCCCCGTAAAATAAAAATATACTTTTTAAAAATACTAAATATAAATTTTCCTTTTGTAGAATTTTTTGTCCGCTGCTCTAAAGGAACGTATGTAAGAAAACTTGCTGAAGATATTGGAGAACGTTTAGGCTGCGGAGCGCATATTACAAAGATAAAACGATTGAGTGTTGGGCCGTTTAAGCTCGATGATGCAGTAAAATTAGATAGCGCAAATGAATGTCATTTACGAAAAGCTGCCCTCTAGGAGAAGAGAGTATATAGCGACAATTGGTGTTTTTGACGGTATTCATCGCGGCCATCAGTTTATTTTAAAAAAAGTAAGTAAACTCGCCCAAAGGAAAAAGACCCCTTCCCTAGTAGTTACTTTTGACATTTCCCCCAAATCTTTTTTAAATAAAAACTTCTCCGGTTGTATAATTGATTTAGAGGAGAAAAAATCCCTCATAAAATCATTAGGTATAGATTATCTTTGGATTTTAAAGGTTCATGCTTCTTTTCTAAAGTTATCAGGAGAAGAATTCATTAATTATATTTTAAAGTATGTCGCAATTGACGAACTCATTGTTGGAGATGATTTTCATTTTGGATATAGAGGGGAAAACAATATAAATTGTCTAAAGCGGCTTAAGGAGAGGTTTCGTTTCGGTTTAACCGTTGTAAAAAGACGCAAAAGAGAAGGAAAAATAGTAAGCAGCTCTCTTATAAGAGAATTTATAAGAGAAGGCGAATTTGGTAAAGTAAAAAAATTTTTAGGCAGAAATTATTTTTTAAGGGGAGAAGTTTTTAAAGGATTAGGTTACGGGCAAAAGCTGGGGTTTCCCACAGCAAATATTCACACTTTTGATTGTAGTGTCCCTAGAAGAGGAGCTTATGCTGCCATAGTTGAAATTGGAAGGAAAAAATATCTTTCCGCGGTTAACATAGGTCTTCGACCTACAATCGCAAAGCCGAAAGCCGAAAGCCGAAAGCCGAAAGCAGTTGTAGAGGCACATATTATAAATTTTCACAAAGATATTTTAGGGAAAACTTTAAAGATAATTTTCTTAGAAAGAATAAGAGAAGAACGAAAATTTTCTTCTTTGCAGCAATTAAAGCAAGCAATCCGTAAAGATATTCAGTATATTCTTAGTAAAATGAAACTATGAATAAATCATTTACCATTCATGATTTACCAGCCGATGAGCGTCCGCGCGAGCGGTTGGTTAAATTGGGCGAACAGGCGCTTTCGGCACAGGAATTATTACAGCTTATTTTGGGACGCGGTGCTGCCGGTGAATCGGTGACAGTTACGGCGCAAAAATTTATGATGACAAATTACTTTTTTGCAGAAGAACTTGTCGAAAAAGAGTTTGGTATAGAATTTCCGAAAAAAGATTGCGGCAAGGAAATTATGGCAGTTTATGTTGATATTTACGGCAACGAATTTCGGGAAATTTTTAAGGTTAAATAAACGCTATGACTGAAGGAATTAAAATCATGACAACAAAAATCGCAGTTTTTAAAGGCAAAAAAGTAAGAAAAACCATTCACAAAAACGAATGGTGGTTTTCGATTATTGATATAATAGAAGCCCTAACAGGCACGGAAAGGTCAAGAAAATATTGGAATGATTTAAAGAAAAGGCTTATAAATGAAGGATATTTTGAGGTGTCCGAAAAAATCGGACAACTGAAATTATTGGCTATCGACGGCAAAAAATACTTAACTGATTGCGCTAATACGGAAACAATTTTTCGTATTATCCAAACTATCCCTTCGCCAAAAGCCGAACCGTTTAAACGCTGGCTGGCGCGGGTTGGCTATGAGCGAGTGCAAGAAATTGAAGATCCAGAATTGGCAGCCAAAAGGACAAGAGCGATTTATAAAGCAAAGGGGTATTCCGACGTATGGATTGAAAAGCGAATGCGCGGTATTGAGATTCGCGAAACCCTAACCGATGAATGGCAAAAGCGGGGTGCCAAAGAACAACGGGAATATGAAATTTTGACAGCGGAAATTTCTAAAGCGACTTTCGGAATGACACCGTCGCAATATAAGAAGTTTAAAGGATTAAAAAGAGAAAATTTGCGGGATCATATGGAAGATTTAGAATTGATTTTGACGATGCTGGGTGAGGCAACAACTACCAAAATAACCAAAGATAGAAATTCAAAAGGATTTGTCCCGCTCAAGCAAGATGCTAAAGAAGGGGGAGAAGTGGCTGGATCTACCAGAAAAGATATTGAAAAAAGAACAGGCAAGCGAGTTTCGTCGCGGACAAATTTTCTCAAACTGCCGCAAAATAAAAAACTGCTTAAAAACAAATAACTATGCCAGACATAAAAATATACAAAACACAAGATTTAGTTTTGCGGGTGAAGCAAAACTATAATCCCGCCAAACTCAATTTAGATTTTAAAACAATAACCGGAGAGCAGTATCCCTATGAAAAGAGATGAGTTTGGTCTCTCTCATTTTAATTATGAAATCCCGTCTTCATTGATTGCTCAAGAACCAGTGTTTCCCCGGGATAGCTGTCGGCTTTTAATTGTAAATCGAAAGAAAAAGAGTGTTGAGGAAGGAGTCTTTGGCGATGTGGTAAGTTTTTTAAATAGAGGGGATGTTCTTGTTTTAAATGATACTAAGGTAATCAAGGCTCGTTTAACAGGAAGAAAAGAATCAGGCGGCAAGGTAGAGGTTCTGCTCCTTAAAGAAAGAGAAGAAGGAGCTTGGGAAGTTTTGGTAAAGCCGGGCAAAAGGGCAAAAATAAATGATACGATTATTTTTGAAGAAAACACGCTATCTCCATCAAATAGTAAACCCCGTAGGATTTTAGGTATCCAACGGGGTAAACCTTTAACGGGGTTGACAGCTAAGGTTTTAGATAAAACCCCGCAGGGAGGAAGGGTCTTACAGTTTTTTCCTCCGAATCTAAGGTCTTCTTTGGGCTTGAGGGGTAAAGTGCCTCTTCCTCCTTATATAAAGAAAGAAATTGATGATTCTGGAAATTATCAGACAGTTTATGCCAAAAGAGAAGGGGCAGTAGCTGCTCCTACCGCAGGGTTGCATTTTACTCAAAATCTGCTTAATGCAATCAAAAAAAAAGAAGTAGAAATAGCGCATATTACTCTTCATTGCGGATTAGCTACTTTTCGGCCGGTAAAAACCGAAGATATTCGTGATCATAAGATGGGGAGAGAATGGATAGATATTGATAGCAAGACAGCAGGGATTATAAATAGAGCAAAGAAAGAATTTCGAAGGGTGGTTGCTGTAGGAACAACCGCAGTTAGGGCCTTAGAGAGCATAGTTTGTTTGGATGAGAAAGGTGTTTCTTGCATTAAGCCTTTTACCGGAGAAACTTCATTTTATATCTTTCCCGGATACAAGTTTAAAATTGTTGATTGCCTTATTACAAATTTTCATACTCCTTGTTCCACTAATCTTATTCTTGTCTCGTCTTTTTCCGGCCGGGAATTGATTAAGGAGAGTTATGCTTATGCGATGAAGAGAAATTTTCGCTTCTATAGTTTTGGAGACGCGATGTTAATTATTTAATCTTCACCTAACACCTTGGGCCGCAATCTGTTATAAAAAAAGAAAAAATAACTTTGTTTCATTGACGAAAAGGTTTATTTCTAATATAATAAAGGGTCAATTCCTGCGTAAATAGTCAGTAAAGTACGTTTTATTGCAAAATGCAAATTGCAAAGTGAAAAATGCAAAATAAACTTAAAAGAAATAGAAGAAATAATAGAGATTATTGCAAAATTAGTAATTACGGCAAAGAAAAATAAATAATT
>JAHJHM010000117.1 GCA_018823915.1 Candidatus Omnitrophota bacterium | reverse complement strand
GAGGTTTGCGAGTATATGAGGTTCCTATATCTTATAGCGGTAGGAATTACTCTGAAGGCAAAAAAATAAAGTGGACTGATTTTTTTGTGGTGGTAAGGTGGCTTCTTAAGACAAAATTCAAGAAGATACAATTTTAATTGGAGACCAAAGATGCTTAACAAGGATGAAATCAGGCAGTTAGTAGAGAGAGATGTTTTGGTGGAAAATTATATCAATCAGGAAAAACAACTTACCCCTAATGGTTTCGATTTAACTGTAGAGAAAATTTTTGAATTTAATTTAGGAGGGGCATTAGATTTTTCTAATAAAGAAAGAATTATCCCCGAAACCAAAGAAATTTTACCCAAAAGGGATAACCCTCAGGATAAGACCCCTCCTTCAAAGGTATTAGGAGGGTCCCTGCAGCCTGTGGACAAGGCCCCTCCTTCAAAGGTATTAGGAGGGTCTATCCCCGTGGATAAATACGGCTGGTGGCAATTAAAAAAGGGCACTTATAAGATAAAAACCAATGAGATAGTTAAGATACCGAATAATTTAGTTGCTTTTGCTTTTAGCCGCACCTCTCTTTTGCGCATGGGAGCATTTACTCAACACGGAGTATGGGATGCCGGGTTTAGGGGAAAGAGTGAGTTTATTCTAGTGGTAGAGAATCCAGGCGGCATCAAAATAAAGGAAAATGCCCGTATTGTTCAGCTTATATTTTTTAGAGTGGAGGAAACAGAAGGATATAAGGGGATTTATCAGGATTTAAAATAATAGATGCTAGACCATGGATATTAGATTTATGAAAAAAATTCTGACAGTATTCTTTTTAACCTTAATTTCTATCACGATAGTTTTCGTGAGCGCTGTTTTGCCGCAATCAGGATTTGATTTATTGACAGAAAGTATTTCTGAAGAACAAAAATCATTCTTATGGAAAGTTCAGTCACCAACAAGCACTATACATATTCTTGGTTCAATGCATCTGGCTAAAAGAAGCTTGTACCCTTTAGATAGAAAAATAGAGCAGGCGTTTGATAAATCAGATATATTAGTGGTAGAAGTTAACCTTAGCAGTTTGGCACCTGCTTTTATCCTGAAGAAGTTTAATGAAAAAGGTATTTATCAGGATGGTACAACTTTAGGTGATCATCTGACTGATGAAACTTTTAGCCGCCTTGTAGAAAAAATGAACAGATTAGGCGTAGATATTAATCAGCTAAATATGTTTAAACCATGGTGCTTGGCAATGAATTTGGTAACTATAGAGCTCCTAAGGTTAGGGTTTAACCCTAGCAAGGGATTAGACCAATATTTTCTTAACAAGGCTCAGAGCAACAAAGACATATTGGAGCTTGAGACTTTTGAGTTTCAGCTTAATCTTTTTGATGATTTTACCGAGGCCCAGCAGGAGTTATTCCTATTTTCTACTTTGGTTGATTTAGATATTCTCAAAAACCAAATGAATGAAATGATTTCCGCTTGGAAAACAGGAGATGTGGGCACTATGGAGCGAATACTGAGGAAAGGACTTGAAGAGAATCCTGAGCTACTACCCATTTATGATAAGATGTTTTTCCAGAGGAATAAAACAATGGCTTTGAAAATAGAGGAGTTTTTAGGAACGCGTAAGGATTATTTTGTTGTTGTAGGAGCTGGTCACTTGGTAGGTAAAGAAGGGATTATCCAGTTACTAAAAAAGAGGGGTTATCCCCCAAAACAGTTATAAGATAAGTTTCCGATCGTCAAATTGATGGGAAAAAAGGGAGGGTGCGCCATTTTTTTAAAAGTTTATCAAAGCGAAAACCAGCCCTGCGTAAGGTGTAAAACTACTATAAAGAAAAAAGTTATCGCCGGACGAGGAACATATTTCTGCCCTCGTTGTCAACACTAATAAAGTTTCCTTGGACAGCTTTTGAACTTGCCCCCTTAACTTTCCATAAATTTTTTAGAATGAGAGGCAAATTAAGTATATTAGTGATTCTCCTTCTAGTTTTATTTCTTAGGGTTTATGATTTAGGCAGTGAAAGCTTGTGGTTAGATGAGGCGATTTCTATTAATACAGCCCATTTAAATCCATCTCAGATTATCGAGAACCGCGCTGTTAGGGGGCACCCTCCGCTATATTTTTTTATTTTGCATTGTTGGATTAGTTTATTTGGGGATTCCGAATTTTCTGCTAGATTTCTCTCCCTCATATTTGGTTTCTTGGCAATAATTATGATTTATAAAGTAGGTAAATTACTTTTTGATAAACAGACTGGCATTTTAAGCGCATTAATATTAGGGCTATCTGTATTTCATATCCAATACTCCCAGGAAGTTAGGGGCTATAGTCTAGTTGTCCTTCTCACCCTGTTTTCTTTTTATTTTTTCATAAAGCTGTTTAAGAAACAAAAGTTAACAGCTTCGATTGGTTATGTTCTATCCAGCACTATTTTAATATACACCCATTATTCCGGTTTACTCATCATCTTGACCCAAAATTTTTATATCATCATTCTATATCTGTCAACCAAAGGAGTTCCTAGATCCAGGCTTAAGAAGTGGTTTTTGCTGCAAGCTATATTAATTTTTTTATTTATCCCCTGGATTGGAATTTCCATAAATCAACACATAAAGATACAAAGCGGGCATTGGCTGCCTCTGCCTTCGATAATCTCAATAATCGGTTCTTTCTTGGAGTATGCTGGATCCATGCCCTTGTTGCTATTTTTTATAATATTATTATCCTTTGCAATTTTCAGTTATGAAAAAGTTAAAGTAAGCCTTGAGGAGAAAAGCGTTCCCAAGTCTATTAAAACCTATCGCGGCAATATCCATTTCTCAAAGGATAGCAGAATTTATTTATTATTAATGTGGCTACTTACTCCTATTATTGGACCATTTATAATTTCCAAGGTTTCTGCCCCAATTTATTGGACAAGGTACACAATAGGAGCTTCTTTGGCATTTTATTTGTTAGCAGCTAAAGGGATAAAAAGTATAAATTATAGATATGCCAAGGTAGCCATAGCTGCTGCGATTATCACTTTTTCTTTAGTAAATGCGTATGGGTACTATGTCCAGATTAATAAAGAACAATGGAGAGAAGTGACCAGTTTCGTAGACATAAATGCCAAACCAAAAGATTTGGTATTGTTTAATGCCGGCTGGATTCAAATCGCCTTTGATTACTATTCTAAAAGGACCAATATAATCAAAAAGCCTTTTCCCAAAGAAACCATGTTTGTTAACAAAAAAAATATAAAAGAGCTAGAACCGGTGATAAAAGGCTATAATAGGATATGGCTTATCTTAAACCGCAGTGGGGATTACAATAAACTTATTAAAAAGACACTTTGCGAATCTTACAATTTGCTATATCATAGAAACTACACTAGTCTCTATGATTTTAATGGTAAATATGGTGGCATAGAGATAGCCTTTTTTAGGAAAGATAATCAGGGATTGGTGCAAAGCGCAACAGTCCCTGATTACAGCGATTAGCTTGTGATTACAATGATTGAAAATATTAGTATTTTAATCGCCGTAATCATTCTTTAATCATTGAAATCAGGCGCTGGTGTTATTGTGCAACAGCGCCAAATAAGCGCAGGTTTTCGTTCTAATATGGAATTTTCTATAGTTATTCCTTTATTCAATGAAAAGGAGTCATTACCGAGACTCCAAAAGAAACTCTATAAAACCATGGAAAGTATTTCTTGCGATTATGAGATCATCTACATAGATGATGGTAGTACAGATTCTTCCTTGACAGTACTGCAAGGGTTAAAGAGAAGTTGCTCCAAAATGAGAATAATTTCTCTTAAGAAGAATACGAGAAAATCCGCAGCTTTATTGGTAGGATTCAAAGCCTCTATAGGAAAATGGATAATAACTATTGATGCCGATGGGCAGGATCCTCCTGAGGAGATTGTTAAACTCCTAAAATTTAAAGATGATTTTGATTTCATTATGGGAATAAGAAAAAAAAGAAAAGATAATTTTTTGAGAAAGGTTTCTTCTCAAATTGCAAAGTTTTTTAGATGGTTGGTTTTAAAGGATATTACCAAAGACGCGGGTTGTTCCTTGCGGGTATTCAAAAGGGAAGCTATAGGTGCTCTTCCTCTGTTTAGGAATTTTCATAGATTTCTCCCTTTTTTAGTGAGGGCGGAAGAATTCTCAGTGAAAGAAGTGGAGATAGAGCATAACCAGCGTAAATTTGGAAAGTCAAAGTATGGAGTTTTAGAAAGAGCTTGGGAGGGTATATTTGATTTATGGGGAGTGTTTTGGTTAAAAAAACGGTGGTTAAATTATGAAATTAAGTATAAATGTTGAGTTTTTATGGCTGGCCGTAGGATTCTTAGGGCAGTTCCTCTTTTTTCTGAGATTTTTTTTCCAGTGGCTGGCGAGTGAAAAAAAGAAAGAAAGCATCATTCCTGTTTGTTTTTGGTATTTTAGCATTTCAGGAGGTTTGCTGTTACTTTTTTACGCGATTTATCGAAGAGACCCAGTGTTTATTTTAGGCCAGAGTACAGGAGTTTTTATCTACGCAAGAAACCTATATTTGATTTCTCGCAAAAAAGATAATGAAGGAATTAGAAGTTAGGATAGAGATTTTAAAGAAGTTAAAGTCCCAGGTTTATCTTTTGGGATTTAAATCTTTCTATATCGCTAAGAGAGCAAGTCCAGGACAACTTCTCCATTTAAAAGTAGATAGTAAAGTTACCATTTTAAGAAGGCCTTTTAGTATTCATAAAATTAAAAAAGACAAAGTTTATCTTTTTTTTAAACTGAGGGGAAGGGGGACGAAGTTGCTTTCTCAATATAAAAAGGGTGACACTTTGAATATAATTGGGCCACTAGGCAATGGCTTTAATTGTCGGTCATCGGTCATCGGTCATCGGTCATCGGTTTTGGTTGCCGGAGGAATCGGAGTAGCCCCTTTAGTTTTTCTTGCAGAAAAACTAAAGGAAATGCAAAATGCAAAATGCAAAATGCAAAATATAGTTCTTTTAGGGGCAAGAACAAAAGAAGAGATTCTGTGTGAAAGCGAATTTAAAAAGATGGGATATAAAGTGCAGGTTGCTACCGAAGACAGCTCCCAAGGTTTCAAAGGCACCGTAATCACTCTATTGAAAAATTTGCTATCAACTATCCCAGCCCAAGGCTGGTCCGCCTCTGGAGGAAACCATCAACTATCAACTAATATTTATGCTTGCGGCCCCAACCCGATGCTCTTAGAAATAAGTAAAATTTTAGAAAAATACCCTCAGATAAATTGTCAAGCATCTTTTGAGCAATTTATGGGTTGTGGCATAGGCGCCTGTTGCGGCTGCAGTATAGAGACGAAAAGTGGTTATAAAAAAGTATGCAAGGATGGGCCTGTATTTAATTTAAGAGAGATATGGTAAATGTAATGTAGAGTAATATAATGAGGACAAAATATATAGAGGTAAGCACAAAAGGTAGTGTTAATTGATTTTGATACCCGGCCAAGAGACAGGAAGGTTGTAGTCAAGATGATTACATAAAAGTGGGAAGTGAGAAGTGGGAAGTTGAGAGAAGAGATGGATTTAAAAAGAAGCATTGAAGATTTTGATTTAGTTTTTCTTGACCTAGAAACTACAGGGTTAGATGTAATAACAGGGGATGCAATATGCGAAATAGGAGCTTTTAAAGTAAGAGGAAGAAAAACGAGTGATAAGTTTCATAGTTTAATTAATCCTAAGAAAAGTATGCCTAGAGAAGCTTATCTTATCCATGGCATTAACGATGAAGAGCTGAAAGATGCCCCTTATTTCAATGAAGTTGCCGATAGACTTCTTTCTTTTCTTGGCGATTGTACAATCTGTGCCTATAATGCTAAATTCGACATGGGTTTTCTTGAGTTCGAGTTAAAAAGAATAGAGTACCCTTCCTTAGGGCTTTTTGCCATTGATATCTTGGGCATGGTAAGAAAAACACTTAAGCTTCCCAAAAATAACTTAGGAGCAATTGCCCAATTTTTTGAGATAAAATCTCCCAATGGCTTGCATCGTGCCTTAGATGATGCTTTTGTTGCTTCCAGAATTTTTTTTAAGGTGAAGGATATTATAAAAGAAAAAAAGTTAGAAAATTTAGAAGATTTTATCTCTCTTTATGGATTGAACAATGAGGTTTTTAAACTAAAAGAAGAACCCAAAATTTTTTTAATCAAAGAAGCAATTGTTAATGGAACTGCGATAAAGGCAAGGTACTTTTCTTATGACAATGTTGTGGTAGAAGAAAAAATAAAACCCGTTAAGCTTTCCCAGGAAAGCAAAAATTTTTACCTTTGGTGCCATAGTCCGCAAGGGCAAGTTTTACGCATAAGATTAAATCGTATTTTTGAAGTGGAGATTGCTTAACCCAGAAAATGCATTTTCTGGGTTAAAGGAAATTTCCTGTTAGCTAAATTTTAAAAGTGCACACTTTAAGAATTAAAAGTGCACAATATTTAAGTCTTTAGTTTTAACTTTTTGAATACCCATAAGTCTGTTATTATGCCAGATTCTTATTTCAGATAACCCTGTTCTTTCGTTG
>JAHJHM010000116.1 GCA_018823915.1 Candidatus Omnitrophota bacterium | reverse complement strand
TTTGCATTTTGCACTGAATATTCACTGGATATTCAAAAGAATTTAGACGGTGTTCAGTGAATATTTACTTAGATGCTATATATTGTTGCTACTCCCATAGGAAACTTAGAAGATATTACTTTGCGCGCGCTGCGGGTTTTAAAAGACGTTAATTTTATTTTAGCGGAAGATACAAGAAAAACGGGCAGGCTTCTCGCGCGTTTTGGGGTAAAAAAGCCTTTGGTCAGCTTCCATGATCACAATGAGATAAAAAAAATATCTTGGGTGATTAAGGAGTTAAAAAAAGAAAAGCAGATCGCCCTTGTTTCTAACGCAGGAACGCCTACTGTTTCTGACCCAGGATATAAACTAATAAGAGCGTGCAAAGAAGAACTTTTACCAATTACCTCTTTGCCGGGAGCCTCAAGCCTTACCAATATTCTCGCCTTAACCACGCTTGCCCACGATAAATTTGTCTTCTTAGGATACCTGCCGCGTAAGAAAGGCCAGCGCAAGAAACTATTAGAGAAGATAAAAAATTGGGAAATTACTTTTGTTTTCTTTGAATCACCCTTTAGGCTGGAGAGTTCCTTAAGAGATTTAAGAGAGATTTTTGGTAACCGAGAAGTAACTCTTGCCAGAGAAATGACTAAAAAGTTTGAGACGGTTTATGAGTTAAATTTAGAAGATGCCATAGGATACTTTGAAAAAAATAGACCCCGGGGAGAATTTACTTTGATTTTAGATAGTTGTGCTTAATGAGAAATAATTTTTTACCTATAGTTTTTATTCTTTCAATAAGCGGATGTACATCTGTTCCCCCATTTCATTTCTACCCTTCTTTATTAAAAAGAGGATTTTCTTCTACCGGAGAGAAAAAGATTTGTAGTCCTTTAAACCAAAAACAATCAGAGGCGGCATATTCCCACCTTACACGCAAAGAAATTTCTTATGGATGGAAATTGTTAAAAGATGAGCACCTACCCTCGGGAGATAGAGAATTATTTTTTTTCTTTTCTTCCCAAGAATTCTTTTCTCCCAGAAAGATTCATTTTGTAAAATCTCTTCTAAGGTGGGATTCTATAAATGGTTTTGCATATGAAGTATGTTATAATTCTGGGAGCCTAAAAGAACCATTTTTTTTTAAAGAATTTCCTCTACCCGCCTTAGCTAAAAAATATATCTTAAGAGAGGAAGGTGACCTTTTAGAGATAAAGATGTCAGAAGAATTTATAAAAGAGTGGGCCAGGAGCAAAAACTTATACCTTATATTTTATGGATGGAAAATTATAGGTAGCGGGATTGCCACGGAAAAATTTATTAATGAGTTTACGAGAAAAGGAATAATTATTGAGAAAAATCCCGCAGCCAACAGTTTGGTTTTAAAGGTTTTCTAAAGCAAGAAAGAGTCATTAAAATTTCTCCTTGACACTCGGTAGTTTGTAGGGTATATATGTATCGCACCTTTAAACTGGTCCGGTGAGGCCGGTAAGGGGAGACGATGAAAATAAGTTATAGGGTTATAATCAGAGTAAGTCCGCACAAGCGAGTGCGGATTTTATTTTTATGAGTAATTTTAAAGAAGAAACAAAGATACTTTCTTCCGATGGTCTAAGAAGGGTTATCGAGCGACTCACCCATCAAGTCTTAGAAAAAAATTCTGCCCCCGGCGGAGTAGTTTTGATAGGGATTCAAACAAGAGGGGTTTATTTGGCTAAGAGAATACAAAAGATAATAAAGGAAATAGAAGCGATAGAGGTTCCTTTAGGTATTCTTGATATAACTTTTTATCGAGATGATTTAACTACTATTGGTCCTAAGCCGGTAGTAAAAGAGACTCAAATTGAATTTGATTTGAATGGTAAAACAGTAGTTCTTGTGGACGATGTTCTTTTTACCGGTAGAACTATAAGGGCGGCTTTAGATGAAATTATGGATTTTGGCCGGCCAAAGAAGGTAGAGCTTTTAGTTTTAGTTGACCGCGGCCACAGAGAATTACCTATCCGGGCGGATTTTGTAGGCAAAAATATTCCTACATCCTGCCGGGAGCTTATTGAGGTAAAGCTAGAAGAAGTTGACGGTAGAGATGAAGTGATGATTGTAGAAAAATGATTTGGCGAAAGAAAGATTTATTAGGGCTGGAAGAATTAAGCAAAGAAGAGTTAGAACTTATCTTAACTACTGCCGCCTCATTTAAGGAGGTATCTGCCCGGGAAATTAAGAAAGTTCCTGCCCTGCGTGGAAAGACTGTGGTAAATTTATTTTATGAGCCTTCTACCCGCACTAGAGTTTCATTCGAAGTGGCGGCAAAGAGATTATCTGCCGATGTGATAAATATTGCTACGGAGACTTCAAGTGTCAAGAAAGGCGAAACATTAATCGATACTGGGAGAAATATTCAAGCTCTTAAAGCTGACATTATTGTGGTCAGGCATGGCTCATCCGGAGCAGCAGCAATGCTTGCCCGGCACCTGAGTATCAGTGTGATAAATGCCGGTGATGGTTGGCATGAGCATCCTACTCAAGGCTTATTGGATATATTTACCCTGAAAGAGAAGTTAGGAAAAATTGAGGGGGCAATGGTGAGCGTTGTCGGCGATATCGCTCATTCCCGGGTTGCCCGTTCAAACATTTGGGGTTTAACCAAATTGGGGGCTAAAGTAACTGTTTGTGCGCCTGCGGTGTTAATACCGCCGGCAATAGAACAAATGGGTGTTAGGATTACCTACGATATAGATGAGGCTTTAGCTAATGCCGATGCAATTAATGTTTTACGCATGCAATTCGAACGAGATGAAAAAGCGGTATTTCCTGAACAATTAGAATATTTTAAAAAATTTGGCGTTACCAAGGATAGATTAAAAAAAGCAAAGAAAAACATTATTGTAATGCATCCAGGACCGATTAACAGGGGAATTGAAATTTCCAACGAAGTCGCTGATGGAGCCAACTCAGTAATATTGGAGCAAGTTACTAATGGTATTGCTGTCAGAATGGCAGTGCTTTTTCTTGTATCTCAGGTTCAAGATAAAAGAGATGAAGTTATTAATTAAAGGCGGTCGGGTAATTGATCCGGCAAATAATCTGGATGGTGTTTTAGATATTTTAGTGGAGAACGGCAAGATTTTTCGAATTGCCAAAGGCATAGAGGATAGAGCCAGCAGAGTAATTGATGCCAGAGACAAGATAGTAATGCCGGGGCTTATAGATATGCATGTGCATTTGCGGCAGCCGGGAAGAGAAGATAAGGAGACCGTAGCCAGCGGCACCGCCGCAGCATTAAAAGGCGGGGTAACTTCATGTTTAGCTATGCCTAATACTGAACCGGCAATAGACTGCGTAGAAAATGTAGAGTTATTGAAAAGTATTATTAGAAAAAGTGCTCAAATTGATGTCTTTCTTGCCGCGGCCATTACTAAGGGTAGGTTAGGAAAGGAATTGGTTGATGTAGCCGGTTTAGAAAAGCATGGGGTAGTGGTAATTACTGACGACGGGGCATCTGTTGATGATGATAAATTAATGTTCTCAGCCCTTAAAAAAGCAAAGGCAGAAAATGTTTTAGTTATTTGCCACTGTGAAGACAAAGTACTTTCTCAGGGAGGAGTGGTGAATTTTGGTTTTACTTCTACTCGTCTTGGTTTAAGGGGAATTCCTAAGGAATCGGAATACAGGAGAGTTGCCCGAGATATAGAACTTGCCAGAAAAGCAAACGCAAGAGTGCATATCGCTCATCTAAGCTGCGGCGAATCAGTTGAGCTGGTTGCAAGTGCTAAGAAAAAAGGATTAAAGGTTACTGCTGAAACAGCCCCGCATTATTTTTCCTTGAATGAAGAAGCAGTATTAGGGTTTGACACAAATATGAAAATAAATCCTCCTTTAAGAAGCAAAAATGATATGATAGGTATTAGGCAGGGATTAAAAGAAGGAGTAATAGATGTTATTGCTTCTGATCATGCGCCGCACACTGAGTGCGATAAAGATATCGAATTTGAGCGGGCAGAATTTGGGGTAATTGGTCTTGAAACCGAATTATCTGCGGCGATTACAGAATTGGTTAAGCCGGGTCTATTGAGTTGGCCAGAGTTAGTAAACCGAATGGCATATAAACCGGCAAAAATTTTAGGAATTAATAA
>JAHJHM010000115.1 GCA_018823915.1 Candidatus Omnitrophota bacterium | reverse complement strand
TGTGATTAGCGGTGAGCTTGCTAATTACAAACAGGAAGTTGCTAATTTAGCCGGTAAGTTAAGGGAAAGCCTGGATGGTAATTTAGTTAAAGACAATATCATTTTTGAGAAAACTAACCAATTAAGGTTAACAACCGATAAGTTGACGGAAAAAGAAGAAGAGCTGGCGGGCATATATAATTCAGAAGGGTTTAAGTTTATTCTTAATCCTTTATGGAAAATTATCTGGTACGGGAGGTTAACTTTTAGGTTTCTGATAAGGAAAGGTTATAGTTCTATTAGACGAATAATGCCGATTATTTTAACGCCTGTTACGCTGATCCATTTCTTGTTTTTTGTTAGTGAACGGATAGCCGAAATATTATTAGGGCGAATTTCTATTTATTTTAAGAAGAAAAGAGAAGTTGTTGCTTTTGATAACTTAACCGTAAGTGTAGTGATTCCTAATTGGAACGGGATAGAGTTATTGAAAAAATGCCTTGCTTCAATTTATGAAGCTGAGGGGTTTAAACAAGATAAATATGAAGTTTTAGTTGTTGATGATGCCAGTAGTTATAAAGTTGCTCAGTGCATTAAAGGTGACTTTCCTCAAGTGAGGGTAATACGTAATAGATTTAATCAAGGATTCGGTCGAACGTGTAATAGAGGGGTAAAGGAAGCAAAGGGTGAGCTCATCGTTCTTTTAAATAATGATATTATGGTTTCGCCTAATTTTTTAGAACCTCTAAAGAGGCATTTTCAGGACGAAGAGGTATTTGCCGTAGCCCCTAAAATATATTGTTGGGATAAGACAACTTTTAATTACGGGATGCATATGGGTAAATTTAAAGACGGTTATCTTAGCCTATGGAATGAAGCAGAAACAGGTAATGGAGATAAGGTGTCGCAAACTTCTCCTACGATTTTTGCCGTAGGTGGGGCAATGGTTTTTCGTAAAAAAGATTTTCTCTGGCTGGGAGGGTTTGATGATATTTACCGGCCTAATTGTTGGGAAGATATCGATATTTCCTATAGGGCGCAAAAAAGAGGATTAAAGGTTTTATATGAGCCGGGAAGTTTAGTCTACCATAAAGACGGAGCAACAGTTAATTATGCCAGGCATAAGGAGATAAAAAATGAGTTGTTGTTTATGTGGAAGAATATAACCGACAATAGAATGTTGTTAAGCCATTTTAACCAAGTTCCCCGGTTCTTCTCTGAAGGGAGGCACAGTCATCCTCTTACCTTTTTTAGGGGGTATTTTTGGGCGTTTAGTTATCTGATTGAGGCTTTGATTCATAGGTTGGGAGAGAAAAAGTATCAAAAGGTTTCTGACAGAGAGATTTTAAATCGCTGTAAACTTTATTACCGGAATTTCCGCAGGAATAATTACATACATTGTCAAAAGAAGACCGTTCTTCTCGTAACTCCTTTTTTAATTTATCCTCTTACCAGCGGGGGAAAACTGAGAATATATAACCTTTATAAACGGCTGGCAGAAAAATACAATTTAATCCTTTTATCCCTAATCCATAATGAAAGAGAAGAAGAACATACTCTTAAGCTCAAAGAAATATTTAAAGAAGTTTATGTCGTCCACCCCAAAACTTCTAATAGAGATTTTTTGTTTCCTCAGCGCTATAAATATTCATTTAGCCGGTTTTTTATAGAGAAGTTAAAAGAAATTCAAGATAAGACTCCTATTGATTTAGTTCACATAGAGTCAAACGAGATTCTTTATTTGACAAAGTACATTAAATACGCCCCTATAATTTATACAGAGCACGATATCAGTATCCTTTCTTACCATAAATCTTATTATAACAGGAGAAAAGAACAATCGCTAACGGGTGGGTTTATCGATTATTTAAAAGTGGTTCGTCACCATGATTCCCTTTATAGAAATATAGATAAAGTAATTACTTTATCTGGCGAAGATACAAGAGTGATCGAAGCCTTTTCTCCTAATACTGATTGTTCCCTGATTTCTACGGGAGTAGATTTAGACCATTTTACTTTCTCGCAAAAATCGGGGGAGAGAAAAACTCTAGTTTTTGTGGGACATTATCCTCATTATCCTAATGAAGAAGCGGCCGTTTATTTCTGCCGAAAGATTTTACCATTAATTAAAAAAGTCATACCCACAATAACGTTAAAGTTGGTAGGGTCAGATCCTACTGAAGAAGTCATGAAATTGTCTCAGATAGAAGGGGTTGAAGTGATAGGGACGGTAGAGGATGTAAACCCTTATCTTCAAGAATCTTCTGTTTTTGTGAATGCTTTTAGAAGAAGCGCGGGGATAAAAGGGAAAGTTCTTGAAGCTATGGCTACAGGAACGCCTGTCGTGTGCACCCGGCGTGGAGCCTATGGGATCGAAGCTCTAGATAATTTTGAGATTCTTATTGCTGATAAACCTAAAGATTTTGCTAACCGGGTTATTGAGCTTTTAACCAATGATGAGCTATATGAGAAGATTGCTGATAACGCGCGAAGATTGGTGGAAGAACATTATGATTGGGATAAAATTGCTGAGCAGCTAGATGGGATTTATAAAAAGACATCTTTATATTATCCCCTGGAAGAAAAAGATAAGCAGCAGGTATCTTTTCTTGAAAGAAAAGAAGAAAAGATAGAGGCAAAATCTTCCCGCGAAGAAGAGAATCTTCCCAAATTTGAAAATGAACGTACAGAAAGGAGGATTTTCCGTAAAGACGAAGTTTTAGTGGGGGACATTGTTGCCAAAGTAGATAAAATCATAGATGCTTCGCTTGAGTGTTTAAATAAAGATCCGGGCCGCAGAAGTTGCGATAGCCCTCAAGAGCTGCACTTAGAATTGACGCATTTGTGTAACAGTAAGTGCATTACTTGCGATATTTGGGATTTTCATCAAAGGAATAACAAGACTATTAATGATGAACTTTCTTTAGATGAAATCAAAAATTTCATTGAAAAATCAAAAGTTTTAAAAAGTATAAATACGGTAGTTCTTTCCGGCGGTGAACCATTCCTACGGGGAGATTTGGTAGATATTTGTGTTTTGATGGGGAAATTTTTCCCCCAAGTTTCTCTGGGAATTTTAACTAATGGGATAAACACAGAAACAATAATTTCTAAAACAAAAGCTATTTTAGAAAAAGCAGAGTTAAATTCTTTATGGGTGGGTAGTTCTCTTGACGGGCTAGAAGGAGTTTATGATAAGATAAGAGGAACGCAAGGAGGGTTTAAGCGTTTTTTAAACACGGTAGAACGCTTTAAGAAAGAGGTGCCCGAAGTCAGCTTTAGCACTACTTTCGTTCTTACTCCTTTTAACATTGATCAATTAGTTCCCTGTTGGGAGTTTGCCGAGCATCATAATTTGGATTTTTTTGCCCAGTTCGGTGTTCCTAAATCAGCTCGTTTGAAAGAAGTTTTTCACTGGCAAGAGGAGGAGTTTCTTCATATAAAAGAATATGTTGCCCAAATAATTAGAAAGATGATTACAAAAGGCAGCGATCTCGGCAGCTTTTATGGTTCTTTGGGGCAGGTAGAGGACAAAATAAATTTGCTCACTAAGATTTACTACTGGTCTCATTTAGTTGATTTTCAGCAAAGCCAAAAAAGAGTTTTCCCCCAATGTAACGCCGCTTCTAAGTTTGCTATGGTTGACCCTTATGGAAGTATGTTTTTCTGCCCATTATTGAAGGAAAAGGGGATAGGAAATATTAGAGAGGGCAATGTTGACGACTTATGGCGTGGTAAGCCGGCAGAAAAAGCAAGAAGTTTCATCGATAGCGGTAAGTGTTCTTGTTGGTTGGTATGTACGGTTTTTCCTATTGTAGGAGAAGCTTTAGCTTTGCATGGAGATAAGACAGCAGCTAATTTGGCCGGGGAGGGAGAGCCCTCAATTATTTCCATTGAACGGGCAACGGATAAAGACAAAAAAAGAATAATCACCATTGATGAGTATAGAGATAAGTATTTAGTAACTCCCCAAGAGTGTAATAGCCGAATGTTTAATTCTCAATTGAATGATGAAGAGTTCAGGGCAAGAAAAAGTATCCTTCAATCTACTCCCGGGGGAGTTACAATTGGCACTAATTATAGATGTAACGCTAACTGTATATTTTGTCCGGGAGGAGAATATAAGCCGTTTAACCTTAAGTTATACCAGGATTATTTTGAGCCTAAATTAGGGAAGGTACTGAACCAGGCCGAATATGTTAGTTTTTGCGGTATGGGAGAGTTATTGTTGGTTCCCGGGGTAGAAGATTTCTTAGAGTATATAAATGATAAATTAGGGGATAAGAATAAAATATTGACTACTAACGGATTAGCTTTAAGGGGAGGAGTACTTAGGGAGATTACCAAGAGTGAATATAGCATACAGATTTCTTTGCATGCTTCAAACTCTAAATTACATGAGCAAATTACCGGGATAAAAGGAGGCTTTGAGAAAATTATTGAACAGATACGGTATCTTGTTGCTCAGAGAAAAAGCAGCCAGTCTCCCCATATTTCGTTAGTATTTCTTGTTAATACTTTAAATATTGAAGACCTTCCCGATTTTGTAAAGCTAGCAGCATCTTTAGGGGTAGATAGTGTTTGCTGTAATTATCTAACAATCTTTAATCCTGCTCAGGTGAAGCTATCTTGTTTTTTCAAGCAAGAAGTAACTAATGAGATTTTTGATAAAGCAAAAAAGTTAGCTAAAAAATTAAATGTTTCCTTAACGCTTCCGATTTATTTTTCTCAAAAGGATTATCCCAAAGGTGTCTGCGCTGATCCCTGGAAGAATATTTATATAGATACTGAAGGGGCAGTATTGCCTTGTTGTTATTCCGGGGAACATTATGGAGAATTAGGAGAAGATGATGTCATCTCTATTTGGGACAATAAAAAGTACCAACAAATAAGAGGAGATTTAGCTTCGGAAAATACCAGGGAAATGTGCAGGAACTGTGTAAATAATAATCCCGCGAACGTTAACTCTTTAAGTGCTCATGTAAGTTTTCGGCCTCAAGTACAGAAGGCAATATTAGGGAATTGAAATAAAAGCAGTTTTTTTGCGGTAAAGGAAAGTATCAGCATAAATCCTCAGTGCCCCGGTAAATAGTCAGTAGAGTACATTCTATTGCAAATTGCAAAGTGCATATTGCAAAGTGCAAAATGAAGACAGTAAAATGAAGAAGGAACTTAGTGAACGGTTGTTAAATGAAGAACAAATAATTTTAACTTGCTTGTGCC
>JAHJHM010000114.1 GCA_018823915.1 Candidatus Omnitrophota bacterium | reverse complement strand
TGCAAAGGTAAGAGATATGAGTTTTGTGTGCAAGTGTTTAATTCTAACTTTTACAATTTACAATTTGCAATTTGCATTTTGCACTGAATATTCACTGGATATTCAAAAGAATTTGGACGGTGTTCAGTGAATATTTACATGGCTGGAAGACAATGTATAGTTCCTGGTTTATAGTTTAACGAATAGCGAGATTATGAATGATTATATAGTTATTAAAGGGGCAAAGGAGCATAATTTAAAGAATATTGATTTAAAGATTCCTAAGAATAAATTTGTCGTAATTACCGGCCCATCCGGTTCCGGAAAATCTTCTTTAGCCTTTGATACTATTTATGCTGAAGGCCAACGCCGTTATGTAGAAAGCTTATCCAGCTATGCCCGCCAATTCTTAGAGCAGCTGCAGAAACCCGATGTTGAACATATTGAAGGTTTGTCTCCGGCAATTGCTATTGAGCAAAGAACAGCCGGCGGTTCCCCACGCTCTATTGTCGCTACCCAGACAGAGATTTACGACTATTTGCGGCTGCTTTTTGCCCGCGTAGGCCGGCCGCATTGTTATAAGTGCGGTAAGCCTATTACTCAGCAGACTTCTCAAGAAATAATTGAGCAAATTCTAACTTTGACGGAGAATGATAAGATATATATTTTATCTCCTGTAGTAAGAGGACGCAAAGGTGAGTATACCGCGTTATTTAAAAGATTACTTAGCGAAGGATTTGTAAGGATAAGAGTAAATGGCGTTATTGCCGAGTTAGGTGAGACGATAAACCTGCCTAAGTATAAAATCCATAATATTGAAGTTGTGGTGGATAGAATAAAGGTCTCTTCTAAATATCGGCGAAGGATTGCTGATTCTGTAGAGGCGGCTATTAAACAGTCTTTGGGTTACGTTATGGTTTACAATGAAAGCAGAAAAAAAGAAGTTTTTTTTAATACTCAGTTAAGCTGTATTCCTTGCGGAATTTCGTTGAAAGAAATGGAGCCGAGAATGTTTTCGTTTAATTCTCCTTACGGGGCATGTCCTGCTTGTAATGGTTTAGGGATAAAATTAGAGTTTGATGAGGATTTAATTATTTCTGAGAATAAGAAAACTCTTAGTGAAGGGGCGATCGAAGTTTGGCGCAAGGGCGGCCGGGGGTATATTATGTATTATCGTGCCCTTCTGCGGGAATTGGCTCAAGAATTAAATATTTCTTTAGATACCCCTTTTGGCCAGTTGCCGAAAGAAATAAAGAAAATCATTCTTTACGGCAGTGATAATGTTTGGGTATGGGGTAAACCATTTGAGGGGGTTGTCCCTAATTTGGAAAGGCTATTTAAAACCACCGACAGTGAATATAGAAAAGCCGAAATTGCTAAATATATGTCGAAGCTGCCGTGTCCGCAGTGCGAAGGCAGCCGGCTGCGAAAGGAAAGTTTGTCTGTGTATATAAAGAATAAATCTATTTGGGATATAGTACAAATGAGTATTAAGGACAGTTTTGTTTTTTTTGACCGGTTGAAGCTAAACGCTTATGAAGAAAAAATTGCCAAGCATATAACAAAAGAGATTAAAAACCGTCTTAATTTTTGTCTCAGTGTTGGTTTGGATTATCTTACTCTAGACCGCTTAAGCTCTACTCTTTCCGGAGGGGAAGCCCAAAGGATAAGGTTGGCTACTCAAGTAGGCTCTAGTTTGAGCGGAGTAATTTATATTCTTGATGAGCCTACAATAGGGCTGCATCCGCATGACGATAAAAAATTGATAAATACCCTGAAGAGCTTAAGAAACTTAGGAAATACAATAATTGTTGTTGAGCATGATGAACAGATGATTAAAGAGGCAGATTGGGTAATTGACCTTGGGCCGGCAGCAGGAATAAAAGGAGGAAGAGTCGTTTATTCCGGAGCTAAAGGGGGAATTTTTTCCGCCGATAGCTTAACCGCAAAGTACTTAAGAGGAGAGGAAAAAATAGAAGTCCCTTACCAAAGAAGGCCATATAAAGATAAACCCTTTCTGTATATAAGAGAAGCAGGAGAACATAATTTAAAGAATATTAATTTAAAGATTCCTTTAGGGCTTTTTATCTGTGTTACCGGGGTTTCCGGCTCAGGAAAATCTACGCTCGTTGAAGATATTCTTTATAAGGCTTTAGCCAAGATTATTTATAGCTCCCGGCAAAAACCTGGAAAACACAAAGCTATAGAGGGGGTGAAGCTTGTTGATAAGGTGATCATCGTTGATCAATCTCCTATCGGCAGGACTCCTCGTTCTAATTCAGCTACTTATACCGGAGTATTTACCTATATAAGGCAGGTTTTTAGCCAGCTTTCTGAGGCAAAGACGCGAGGCTATAAACCGGCAAGATTCAGCTTTAATGTTTCAGGCGGCAGGTGTGAGGCTTGTCGTGGAGAAGGGACACGGAAAATTGAGATGCATTTTCTTCCCAGTGTTTATGTTCCCTGTGAAATTTGCGCGGGGAAGAGATTTAATAAGCAGACCTTAGAGGTAAAATTTAAAGGTAAAAGTATTGCTGATGTTTTAGAGATGAATGTAGATGTAGCTATGGAATTATTTGAAAATTTTCCCCGGATAAAAAGAATTTTGGCGACCTTAACCGATGTAGGTTTGGGATATATCGCTTTAGGCCAATCTGCCACTACTATTTCCGGAGGAGAAGCCCAGAGGATTAAGCTGGCATCGCAATTACGAAAAAAAGCAACCGGTAAAACTATTTATATCCTTGATGAACCGACTACCGGCTTACATTTTGATGATGTGAAGAAACTTTTGGCAGTGCTTCAACGATTAGTAGATAAAAAAAATACAGTTTTAACTATTGAACATAATTTGGATGTAATAAAATGCGCTGATTATATTATTGATTTAGGCCCTCAAGGGGGAGCCGAAGGCGGTTATGTGGTTGCCAAGGGAGCTCCTCGAGAGATCGTTGCTTGCCCTTCTTCTTATACGGGTAAATTCTTAAGGGATAAATTGGCTATACGATGAAGTTAAGAATTTCGTTGTTAATTCTAATTTTATTTTTATCTTTTCCTCAAACCATCTTCTCCCAGGATTTAGAAGAAGAGAGGTTTTATGTCGCTGCCAAAGCTTTTTCTGATGAGTTTTATGAAGCAGCAGCAACTCTTTTTAAGAAATTTATTACCGAGTTTCCCTTAAGTGAAAAGATTTATAAGGCTAAATTATATCTAGCGAAGTGTTACTATTTTAAGGAAGATTATCTTCTCACCCTAGAGATTTTCAATGAACTAGCTATTCAAGCGCAAACAAAAAATTTTAGAGATGAAGTTTATTGGTGGCTTGGGGAGACTTATTTTAAAGTGGGAAATTTTAAACAGTCTATAGAGTTTGCCCAGAGCCTGATAGAGCATTATCCGTCATCTTCTTTTTATTGGCAGAGTTATCTTTTAGCGGCAAATAGTTATTTACAGTCAGGGCAGAAGCAGCGGGCAGCCGCTATTTTTAGAAAAGTAATTAAAGAGTGCAAGGAGCAAGAGCCAATAGAGAATTCCTACAGTCTACTCCTAAATTTTTACCTCCAAGTTAATGACTACATGCAACTTGTTGGCTTAGGAGAAAAGTATTTAGAAATTTATCCTCAAGGTAGGTTAGGAGCAAAAGTATATTTTTACATGGCAGAAGCCTTGCATGCTCAAAAAAAATGGGGACAGGCAATTGCTAATTACAAAAAGGCCTTAAAATTAAGCGAGGATGACAAGCTTAATGATTTGATTTATCAAGGATTAGGGTTTACTTTTTTGGCCAAGGGAGAGCAAGAACAAGCAAAAAAAAACATAGACAAAATAGAAAATGAAGAAAACCGTCAATTTTGTCAAGGCGCCTATTACTTTAAGATAAAGGAGTATTCTTTAGCTTTGCATACTTTCAATAATTTTTTTAAAAAATTTCCCAACAGCAACTTGATTGGTAACGTTTACTTAAATAAAGCAGATCTTCTTTATGCAATAGGCCGAATAAATGATGCTCTTTCTGCATATAGCCTTTGTCTATCTAAATTTAAACACCCTGAGGATGCAGGGCTTCTTGATAAAGCGCATTATGGCTTAGCCTGGTGTTATTTAAAAAACGGAGAATTTAAAAAAGCAATTGAAGAATTTAAGAACACCTTAAAATATACAGATAATCCCGTGGTGAAGATAAGTTCTGGAATTCAGATTGCTGATGCTTATCAAGCCCAGGAAAATTATGCTAAAGCTTTAGAAACTTATGATGAAATTCTAAACAATGCCCCTGATACCGTTTATGTCGACTATGTTCAATTTCAAAGAAGCTCAATTTTCTTAAAAACAAAAAAATACAAAGAAGCCATTTTTATCTTAAGTAGTTTTAAGGAGAAATTTCCTAAATCGCAGCTTTCCTCTCAAGCGCAATATTATTCAGCTGTGTGTTATTTTTCAAGTAAAGAGTACGGACAGGCAAAAAAGTTGTTAAAGGATTTTGTTCAAAAATTTCCTCAAAGCGAGCTCAACGGGCACGCTCAGTATCTTTATGGGAAGTGTTTTTTCAATGAGGGCGATTACAGTCAAGCTCTTAAGATTTTCAAAGAGATAGAAGAAAAGTTTAAAGGAAGCGAAATAGAGGAGTTTGCTTTAATCGATTTAGCAGAAATTTATAGCCGTCAGGCATGCCTACCGGACAGGCAGGCCCGCCTACCGGACAGGCAGGCAAATATTGAACAGGCTTTGAGAATTTACGATAAGCTAATAGATTCCGCATCTTCGGTGTCTATCGCTGCTTGCCTCCAGAAAGCGTTTCTTCTTAAAGAGATAGAAAATTACCCTGAGGCAGCCGTTTTTTTTAGAAAGGCAATACAGGCAGGCATGGATTCTTCCAGAATAAGATTTTCTTTAGCTCAGTGTTTGGAGAAAAATAATCAGGACAAAGAAGCAATAGATGAATATTTTAATGTTATGGATAAGTTTGGCGATGAAGATTGGCAGGTCAAGGCTTATTTTCGTCTTGCCCGAATTTATGAAAAACATGGGGACAACAATGCTGCTAGAGAAATCTACAAGAAGATAATCAACTTTGATGTTAAAGAAGCAAAGGTGGCAGGACTGAGATTAAAAGAATTGGAGGTCAAATGAAAGAATGTAATTTAGGGGAAAACAAAGCAAAGTGTAATTGTACTTATGAGCCTTGCGCGAGGAAGGGTGTTTGTTGTGAATGCATAAAGTACCATTTAAGCGCGAAGCAACTTCCGGCTTGTTTTTTTTCCGCACAAGACGAGAGGACTTACGATCGTTCTATAAATAAGTTTATCCAGACATATCAAAAAAACCCATAAATCCGGGGACACGATCTTACTTCTTTTTTTGATTGACGCAAGGGAAAAGTCGTGTTAAAATTTGCCCCTATGTGGGCAATAGTAGAAATAGGTAAAAAGCAATATTTCATAGAAGAGGGACAGTCTTTAGAAGTAGAGAGGCTGAAGGAAGATAAGGGCGAGATCTTTTTAGATAAAGTTCTTCTTTTGGCTTGCGATGAAAAAGTAAAGATAGGCACGCCTTATTTAGATAATGTAAAAGTAAAGGCAGAAATCAAGGAAGAATTAAAAGGCAAAAAAATTATTGTCTATAAATGTAAAAGAAGAAAAAAATACCGCAAAAAGCAAGGTCATCGTCAAATTTACACCCTCCTTAAAATTCTTCAGATTGTTACTTCTTAGCTAAAATTGATAGAAGAGCATGAAAAAAATAGTGGTAAAAGTTGGCAGCAGTGTAATTGCTCCCCATGGTAAGTTGGACTCTTTTTTAATCACCAGGATAGTAAAGGATATTCTTGAGGCAGAAAGAAAAGGTTATGGAATCGTTTTGGTGAGTTCAGGGGCAATCGCCTGCGGCTTAAACAAATTGGGATATAAAAAATTCCCCCAGGATATTCATTCGCTTATGGCTTTTTCTTCTTTGGGCCAAGTTGCCCTTATGAATATCTACGCGGAAAAATTTAAAAAATATAAAAAACTTTGCGCTCAGATTCTTCTTACCTGGGATGATTTTGATAATCGTAAGCGGTTTATAAATGCCCGTTGCACCATAGATAAATTGTTTGCAATGGGAATAATTCCCATCATCAATGAAAACGATGCCGTATCATATGAAGAGATTAGATTTGGCGATAACGACCGCCTTTCTGCTTTAGTAAGTGATCTAATTAGGGCAGAAGCCCTGATAATTCTTTCTGATGTAGAAGGGCTACTTGAAAATGACAATGTTATCAGGATGGTGCCCCAGATAGATGCAAAAATTTTATCTTTGGCAAAATCGGAGGATAAAACTCATACCAGGGGAGGAATGATTACCAAATTAGAGGCGGCAAAAATCGCTGCATCTTCAGGGATAAAAACGATAATTGCCCATGGAGGAAAGTCGAATGTGATTTGCCGTATTATTGCCGGAGAAGGCTTGGGAACATTATTCCTAGCGCAAAATGAAATAGCTCGAGCAAGAAAGCGCTGGATTGCTTTTAGCAAAAAAATGAAAGGTAAGGTATTCATAGATGAGGGGGCAAGCCAGGCTTTACTAAATAGAGGTAAAAGCTTGCTTAGCGTGGGAATCATTAGGATTGAAGGCTCCTTTAAAAGAGGAGACGCGGTTTGTATTGTAGATAAAGAAGATCGTATATGTGGTTGCGGGATTATAAATTATTCTTCCGATGAGCTGAGCGATTTTAAGGGAAAGAAGTTTGAGAAAGAAATTATTCATAGAGATAATTTTGTTAAAAGAGGTTAGGCTATGAGTGGTTATGTAAAAGAATTAGTAAACCAAGCAAGATCCTCAAGCCGTAGGCTTGTTAACCTAACAACTAAGCAAAAAAATATTGCCCTTAAAAGTATGGCTAGGGCGATAAAAATCAAGAAAGATTTTATCTTAAAAGAAAATAAAAAAGATATAGAAAATGCCCTAAGAAATAAATTGAGTAAAAGCTTTATTGACCGTTTAAGTTTGGATGAAAAACGATTAGAAGAAATGAGTAAGTCTTTGGAGGAAATAGCTGCCCAAGGAGATCCAATTAACCAGGTAATAAAGAAATGCAAGAGGCCTAACGGGCTTTCTATTCAAAAGATAAGGGTTCCTCTGGGAGTAGTTTTTATTATTTATGAAGCACGGCCTAATGTAACTAGCGATTGCGCGGGGTTGTTGCTTAAAACATCTAATGTGGGCATATTACGGGGAGGAAGTAATGCCATACATTCTAATAGAGCGATAGGGGAGGTTCTTAAAAGAGCAGTGCAAGAAGTCGGTATAGATTTTGAGCCTTTTTTTGTTGTAGAAAAAACTGATTATAAAATAGTAGATGAGCTTCTTAAAGAGAATGAACATATAGATTTAGTTATTCCCCGTGGAGGAGAAGCGCTTATAAAGAAGGTCGTAGAGAGTTCCTCTATTCCGGTGATAAAGCATTATAAGGGAATTTGCCATATTTTTGTGGATAAGACCCCTCCTTTAAAGGTATCAGGAGGGTCTACTTGTGCCCGTAAGGGTATCCCTGTGGATAAGACCCCTCCTTTAAAGGTATCAGGAGGGTCTACTTGTGCCCGTAAGGGTATCCCTGTGGATAAGAAAATAGATATAAAAAAGGCTTTAAAGATATGCGTTAACGCAAAAGTTCAACGGCCTGGTGTGTGTAATGCCGTAGAGACAATTTTAATCCACGAAAGCGTTGCCGGGATTTTTTTACCCCTTCTAGCGAAGGAATTAGATAAGCATAAAGTCGAGATACGAGGAGATGAAAAAGCAGTAAAGATTTTAGGAGGAATAAAAAAAGCAAAAGAGGAGGATTGGTTTACTGAATATCTAGATTTAATTGTTTCGGTGAAAGTGGTAAAAAATATAGAGGAAGCAATAGCGCACGTAAATTTTTATGGTTCACATCATACTGACAGCATCATCACCAAAGACATGTTTAACGCGCGGAAGTTTGTCCGAGAAGTAGATTCTGCCTGTTGTTTTGTGAATGTTTCTACACGCTTTAGCGACGGTCATCAGTTTGGCTTGGGGGCAGAGATTGGTATTTCTACGGATAAACTTCACGCCCGCGGGCCGATGGGGGCAGAGGAGTTGACTACTTATAAATGGGTAGTTTATGGAGATGGACAGATAAGAGAATAGAAGGATGAGGAGAGAAAATATTTTACTTTATCCTTAATCCGTAAATAGTCCAACAGGCGTAAATAGTCAGTAAAGTACGTTTTATTGCAAAATGCAAATTGCAAAGTGAAAAATGCAAAATAAACTTAAAAGAAATAGAAGAAATAATAGAGATTATTGCAAAATTAGTAATTACGGCAAAG
>JAHJHM010000113.1 GCA_018823915.1 Candidatus Omnitrophota bacterium | reverse complement strand
TGATATGATAAATACAGTTTTCAGCTTGCAAGCGGTATGGCCGAGACATAAGCGGATATTAGCATTTATCTGCGGTTTTGTCAAATCTTTTCACGTTTCAAGGTCTGACCCTACTACTTTTTGCTACTACTTTTTATTGTCTATAGCAACCTTATGTTTTATCAAATAATTCCTAACAAGATGAATCGGTAGCGCTACTGGTTGATCCTCTATGGCATATGCTCCTTCATCACTCTGCTTTACCTTATATCTAACGAGTGTAACAATCCCGATAACTTCTCCCAGATCGTTTATTAAAGGCCCTCCGCTCATACCTCCGCCGATCTTAGCATCAATAAAAATGACTCTTTCTGGAGAAAATTCAGTGTTTCTGATTGAATTAACTATTCCTCTGGAAATATATATGTTTTCACAATGAACATTCGAAGATGGGGATGGGAATCCGAGTGCCAAAACTTGCTCTCCTGGGGCAACAAAATTAAATTCTCCCAGCCTAAATGGTGTCAATGATTCATCCACCTTCAATATTGCTAAATCATTAACTGGATCAACCTCAATACCGGTTACCGCAAAAACTTTGTTTTTACCAACGACCGTGATATTTTGAGCTGTAGCACCCTCAACAACGTGCCGGTTTGTAGCGATTAAATTCGAAGCGACACTGAAACCACTTCCAACGAATGACCCCTGTTGTGATTGAACCTGAATCATGTATACCGAATTATCAACGCTAGTTAAGAAGGAATCGAGTCTATTGAAATCAGGATAAACAAATCTGAATATATTGCCATACTTCTTATGCGTTTCACGATATTCCTCACGTAAACACATACGGACAATACATCTCAAAAGAAGCAGAAAAGCCTCTTCGGATAATCCATCAGGACCTGCCGCCATTGCTTCAATTATTTCCTTTGCCTTTACAAACCGACCAGCCACAAAATGATAATTTGCCACCCTAACAGGACTCATTTTGTCAATATCAGGATCCATTGCCTTTAGTATCTGTATCCACTCGATAACGACATGCAACGTTTCTTTTTCAAGCGAATCGTTAGTCAGGATTAACGATTCCTTAAACTTTGAAAGAATATTGAAGCGCTCTTGTAACTTTGCGATCACTTCCTTATCGCTAAAATCTAAATGCTTTGATAAAATTTGCTGCAAATTCTTTCTTGTCGAACTCGCTTCATCTTTATATCTTTGCAAAGTGTATAAAATCTGATCCTTCTGGGAAAACATATTCTGAATCATTCGCGTCTGATCCGTTGTTGCCTTATAAAAACGAGCATTCATCTCTATCTTTTCATGAAATAATTCTGTAAAATCTTGAATTCCTTGTTCCGCAGCTTTAATTGATTTCTCGAAAGATTTGCATAATCTATCAATATCAACCTTTAACATTTCAATCTTTTTCTCGAGTGGATATATATTTTCACTTTCAGTAAAGAATTTTCGCAATCCTTCTTTCTCGTTAGGCGACAAAGTTACAGCCCCTTCTATCCTAATTGATTGCTGTTTATTCGTACCCTTATCTATCGCTGTGACAGTCAAAATACAATCTGAACCAATATCAAATTTAACTTCAATCTTAGGGGTCCCTGCTGGTGCAGGCATTATCCCCTCAAGATGAAAGTCACCCAAAAAATAATTTTTCCCGGGCTCATAAGACTGCCCTTGATATATTCTAATATTGACACCCGTCTGATTATCTTTTGTTGTTGTATATTCAGAAGACTTGCTTGTCGGTATCGTAGTATTTCGTTCAATCAGCCGGCTCATTTCTTCTTCGCCTATTTTTGAATCTTTCTTGAGAATCGAAATGCCCAAACTATATGGAACCACATCTAAAAGCAGTTCTTTTTTTAAGTCTCCTAATAGTATAGCTCCTTCCAAAGCCGTTCCAGAGGCGACAACGGACCCGGGATTAATATCTATTAAATGCCTTGCTCTTATAACGCTTTTTACAACATCTACGACAGCAGGCATTTTTGTCGCATTACCAACAAGAAGTAAATGATCAATTGTGTCACCGAATTCTTTAATCGCCATTTCAATTGTTTCCTTTATGCGAAAAAGAAATGGTTTTGATATTTTCTCAAGCTCCTTTTTCGTTAAGGTAAACGTGTATTGAGGTTTATTTAAGAAATGTGTTAACTCCATTGTATACGATCCAAGAGAAGATAAGTTTATCTTCATATTCTCGCAACCATCTCTCAGTCGGCTTACCTCAATAGGATGATCCTTCTCAGAAATCGCTATATTTTGAGTCTTTTTGATGTCTGAAATCACATACCGCAAGAGCTCTGCATCAACATCGCTTCCGCCAAGCTTGACGTCTCCCGATATATTTTGAATGTCATAAATCCCTTCTCCCACTTCCAAGATTGAAATATCAAGAGTGCCTCCACCTAAATCAACCACTGCCAACTTACCTGAATAAGACTTACGATAACCATAAGCCAATGCTGCCGCAGTAGGTTCATGCAATAGACGAAGTACCTTTAACCCTGAAATCTCAGCAGAATCCCGAGTTGCACGCTTTTGATTATCGTTAAAATAGGCTGGTACGGTTAGGACAACATCTCGCACATGAATAAAGTCATCTTGATTGTTGATAAACTCTATTAATTTTTCTTCCGGAAACCTAAGGTTATTCTCTTGAAGTATTTCGCGAAGTCTTGTTTCGATCTTAGATTTTAGATAAGTTTCAGCATTTAGTTTTATTTTTTGGATAATTTTTGCGGCTATTTCTTCGCTCTTATACTTTTTATTGCCAACGGTAAAACTTCTACCTTCGCCTAAAGTCCTTTTAATACGAGCCACAACACATTCTGGCGCTGTCAAAGAACGGAGCCGTGCCTTCTCACCAAAAATAGGGTGGTTATTTTCATCTACTCCAAAAAAAGATGGGACAAAATCACGATTAGCAGATCCCGGAACAGTAATAATTTCCGTTTCTTTTGATTGTTTGTTAAAGATTGCACCAACTGAATTTGTCGTTCCAAAATCTATTCCAAGAACTGGTGAATATGTTGAAGCGACTTGTTCCTTAGCCTTTGTAAAATACTTCTTTAAGTCAGCCTCACTGCCTGATAAATATTTTTTGATTCTTTCGGTAATTTCTTTTAGATGGGTGGTTAAGTTATATTGTTTAGCAATTGTCATAGCCTTTTCTAAATCTGAGAAGTTGTCCGACTCTAAATAAATTTCAACTGCTTTTTCAAACTCTTCAGCTTTGACATAAAGCTCTGCAAGTAGATGCGTATCCGGATTGGAAGTTCTTCTGTAACAATCTATCGCTTTTTGATAATTTTGGAGCTTCTCATACAAGATAAAAGCCTTATCAAAGATTGAACTCTGTTCATACAATTGAGCAGCTTTTAATAAATTTCCTCCTTTTTCATGAAGTTCGGCTAGTCTGACCTTGACAGTTGGTTCGTCTTTTTGTTCCTCAATGGCCTCGGACGTAGCACTAATAGCGCGGTTAAATAGATTGGCTTTTTCATAGAGTAAGCTCGCAAGCTTAAGATCCTTTAACACATCTTCTGCAATTTTGCCCGCTTCTTCATACTTGCCAGATTTCTCTTCTAACTTAACCCGAGCTCGATATATATTTTGTATCTCTTCTTCTGAAGACGCAGTTGTCAACTGCTGATCGAAATATCTCCTCCCTAGTAATAATATTTCTTCTCTCTCTGAAGCCTCACATTCGGCGACATCAGCCAATTCCATAGCTTCGATAAAATTATGCGTTTTGACTTTGATTCCCATGCGCGTTTTTGCTTTTTCACGAATTAAGATAAAGTATTCTTCTGGTGACTCCAAACCTGCCGCATATTTGTGAGCCTCGACAAATTTTTCTAAACGAATAAGCAATTTTACTTTCCGATCGGGTTTAACAACAAATTCTAATGCCTTTTCTAAATCACCTAAAGCTTCAGCCATTCTATAGACACCTTCATTATCTTTTATCCCGGCATATAACGTACATGCCTGTGAATACATCCCAATTTGTTCATAGCAACGTGCCGCATTACTAAAATCGTTTTCTTTTTCGTATAAAAAAGCCGCTTCTTTTATTTGACCGACAATTTCTCTTACCCTTGGGTTATCCGGCAAACTTTCTAGTGAAAATTTCCCTATATTTTTTACCGTTTCGGTCATCGTAGGGCTTTTATTAATATCTCCATTATGTTTTTCCCAATGCATTATTGCGATCCCTAAAATTCCCTTGTCTAAATTTTGCTCTTTAGCAAGACGCATAGCTAAATCATCAGCTCGTCCTCTTTTTGCCAAAATTTCAATGGCTTCTTCTTTCAAGCCAAAATAATCACATATACTAAGTGCAGAGGCATCGTGCTTGGATAATTCCAAAGTGCTGATCGAATGCTTTATATCTTTAGATTGAATGCAATTTTTCATCGAAGAGACATCTTGAATTTTATTTAAGTGCGATGTTACAAAGTTTGATAGAAGATCGCATCTCTGTACCCGTAAAAGATACAAAAATCCATTGCTAAAAATCTCAATTGCATCTTTCTCTTTATTAGATACAAAAGCTTTCTGAAGCCTTTTTTCGAATTTTCGAGTTCTGTTTTCAGGTGAAAAATACAATTTTAAGAATTTCATCATTTATGCACCCCTCACTAAATCCTGCTCATTTGCCCTATTATCGCATTAGCCAAATCTCTTTTATCTATCAAATACTGATCCCATTTGTTTGATTCTTTTTTCTTTCTACCGGCAACAAAACCAAACATCTTACCGCCTTGAAGCTTATTAGCCATTTTGACAAAATCAGGGGCAGCTACAAACCAAAGATAGTCCCACAGATCACCTTGCTCAGTATCAAAATAACAAAAAACCATTGCCATTGAATAATGATCAACTACCGATAACGCCTTTGCCGTTGCTGTAAATATTTCATCCGGATTATACCCAAAACGGCTTTTAATCTGGATATACATTGTTTTCAAGCTGCCTTTTTCCTTCACAATCAAGTCAATGCCCTCATCGTCAGAGATTGGCTTATAACAAGAAAGAGATGTATCTCCATAAAGAGCAATTAATTCTGCTATTCGCGCTTCTGCAATATTACCCTTTTGCCTAGATGATATACCTTTTGAAATCTTATATATTTTTTCTACATCTTTCGCTTTTTGCTCTTTCCTTATAGGCTCTTTAAACTCAGGATTGAGACTGAAAGTAGAAGGTGCTGTTTTAATGAATCGAGATTTATCTTTTTTAGTATTGATATCAACAATCAATTGCGCATTCATTGTCGCTTCAGGAGTCTTGCCTGCTGTATTCAGCCATTCCCGATTAAGTGCAATCTTGGTGATCTCTTTACTGTGTAAAGGTTGACCTTTCTCTTTTAATATCTGATATGCAATATCTTTAAATGATTTCATCATCTTTGTTAATTACTCCCATCCTTCTTGATCCTTTTTCCACATTCTGGACATTCGATCTCATCATCATTAAAGAAGAGGCTGCAAGGTACGTCTTTCCCGCAATGAGGGCATTTTGTAACATCGGCTCCCATAACAAAATCGTATCCTAAAAATTCATCAAATAGGTCATCTGTCATTGTTGTTCAATGTCAAACCTTGATACTAAATGCCTTTGCCTGCAGAAAGCGGAATGATTTTTTATGATCACCCCAATCGAGCCACTGTTGTCTCACCAACATTGCTGTATCGGTCAGGCACACAAGTTAGGATGATAATTTGGCATTCTTTACCCGCCTTAGCGAGAACGACTCCCATCAGTTTAAGACGTTCTGGATCTGTATACCCCAAGGCATCATCCAAAATAAGAGAAGCCCCACCGTTCTTCGAGACAGTCATTGCACATGCCAAACGAGATATTAGAGAAATCTGTTCTTTGGTTCCTCCACTCAAAGACTCAAACGGGACATTGGAACCATCCATCGTCCTACTTGCCACTGATAGATCCTCAGTTACTTCAACCTCAAAGGAGTCATTAAATACCAATCGTCCGAGTCTTTCGATTTTCTCTTTGAGAGGAGCTACATAAGCACGACGCACCTTATCCCGTTCCTCTTTCATAGTTAAATACAGTAGCTTGGCCGCTTGAGCCCTCCGGATCATCGCTGTGTTTTCTTGCCTCGTATAATCGAGATGACTCTGGGCAACATGAAGCTTCTCATGTAGCCCCTCTTCGCCAAAAATCTTGAGGCGAGTTCGTACTTCTGTATTTTTATTCTGCGCTGCTTCCCGCTTTTTCTCTACCGTTCCCAAAGAACCTTTCGCCGTTTCTGCCAGAGCTTTTACACGATCCGGTTCCTTGTCACTCAGGTCGGTCTCGGCAGACTTTACATTCTCTTTTTCTGCATGGACAAGCTTGGTGAATTTCGAATGTTCTGATTCAAGGTCGCCATCTGAGATGATCTTCCGGCGTCGAACAAGTTCATCCACCGCTCGATTTAGTTCTTCAGCCTTGAGGCTAAGTTTCACCTTTACTTTCTGATATTGTTCTCTCAGTCCATCGCGGACATTACGGGCCTCATCCAGTTTCATTCTGGCTTCCTCCCATTCCTTATTGGCCTTTTCAAGATCGCCCTCTGCTCTTTGTTGTTCCCCCTTCGCAGCTTCAAGATTTTCAGGAAGCTTGGGTATCAATATCCTGGCTGTTAGATAATCAGGGACTCCTTTCCCCAACCCTATAACTTTTCTTTGCACCTCATCATATGTCAAATCGCGAAGATTTTCTGTCTCAATTTCCTTCTGCCTTGCTATAGCCTGTAGCGCTTCCCGTCGCACATCATAAGATTTTCTGGCCTCATCCGCATTGCTTACTCCGGCATTATTGCATACGTCATCAAGCTTCTGTTTTGCCTCTTCAACCTTTTTCAGAAGATCAAATGAACTGGACCCTGCTGTCACATCTATTTGCAACGACCCCGGAATTGTCACACGAACCCGATCAGAAACGGATAAGCTGAGCTCTTCGTCTTTTAAAACAATGGCTTTCTTGTCATCAATCTGCAATTCAAAATTGGTAAGTCCTCTTAGTAGAACATTCGGCACTCCTGTCTCTAGCTTAGCTTTTACTGTAATGAGCTCAATTTCAGCCGTCTTAATAGTTTCCAACGTATTTTTGTCTATGCTTGTCTTGTTCAACAGTTCATCAGCTAAAGCTGACTCTTCTCGGGCACGATCTATGCGATCTTTACGTTCCTTCAATTGATCCAAATGTAGTTTTTTATTGAAGTAGTCAAAATCCGCACGGTGGAGATTAAGAAGTAATTCGGACTCTTTGCGCCCATCTTCAGTTTTGGTCGCTTCCGACTGAGCCTTATCCAGGTCTTTCTCGGCCTTCTTGACAATTGCTGTTGATGAAGTACTGGATTCGCAGAGCTCCACATGTGCCTTTCTGGCTTTAGCGCCCAAATCTATAAGATCTTGGCGCTCTTCCTTGTCTCGTTTCGCAACATGTTCTGATTTTTGAGCTGACTCCAATTTAAGGCGATGTGTTTCCAACACAGTTTCTAACCCTTTGATTTTATCCAGAGACTTTATGTATTCTGCGACATCTACATGGAGATCCTGTTCTTGTTTCTTCAAACGTTCTAATTCCCGGCTAAGATCAGCGGCACGAACGATATCCTTTTCCAGATCCTGGATCTGAGTTTCAAGAAAAGTAACTTCCGTCTCTGATTCCTCCTGGGCTTTCTGGCTCTCCTGTAATTCCTTTTTTTCGCTTCCCTTCTCCGTAAAATAGCGACCATACTCCTCTCGAACATTATCAAATAGACTTTCCTCACGGAGATCTGACCGATGCCCACCAGCAACAATGTCAAGTGCAGCCGACAATGATGTCTGCTTTGATAAATCTGCTTGCTGTATCGCTTCACCTTGCTGAATGCTAAGAGCTTTCCACAAGTCAATATCAATAGTTTCACGGAGAATCTCCTCCGCTCGTTCATGAGCTTCACGCCCAGTGTGATTTTCCAGTTTGGGCTTCATGATCGTAAGGGTAGTCTCCGGTTTATTATGAAATCTCTTAAAGTATCTAAAAACGTAGGGTCCGCTTTCCGCCTCCAGTTCTATCTCGGAACCTACATCACTCATCACCGGCTTAATGGCTTTGACCTCATTACGTTTACTCGAGTCGAGATACTCAAATAGAAGTCTAATTGCTTCACTGAGGCTAGATTTCCCAATTTCATTAGGACCTTCTACAATCGTTAGCCCTATGGGGCTGAATAGAACCTCCGATTTATCGATTCCCCTGTAATTGGTCAGACGAAGGCTGTGGATTCTCATCGTTCCCTCCCTGTAAGCCTGACGAGGAGAGAAAGTGCATCACGTGAAGCGATAGGATCGGGACCTGATCCCTCAACATTAGACCGTAACCGCTCAACGGCACAACTGGCAAAGCCCGAAAAACCAAGATTTATAAAATCGGCGTCCTCAGGAATGACGATAAGGTTGTTTACACGTGTTTCAGCTGCGGCCAGAACTTCTTTAATATGGAAAATAAGTTCTTCAAACTCGCTATATAATGATAGCGAGAGAGCACCGACAATGCGCAATTTTATAACGGTTCGTTCTTTATCTTCAAGATTCTCAAGCCACTTGCGAAGCGTCTCTATATCTTCTTTTGTATTAAGGTCTACCTGTTCACGCTCGATAAACTTCCATCTTCCGACATTCACTTCTTTCGTGGTTACCCCCTCATCGTTAATTGTGGAGACCAAAGCAAAGCCGGACCGTACTTCGCTATAATCCGTTGATTCGGGAGTCCCCGCATACCATATACGGCCGCTGTCACCTACTTTAGTGAGAGAGTGTCGATCTCCGAGAGCCAAGTAATGAATCTTGTTCTGTGATAACGCATTCTCAGCTGCTTGAAGGGAAATAAGCGCTGGATCATCTGTATTCGGAGAAAGGTTATCCATCATTCCATGAGCAACACAAACACGCAAAGTATCGCCAATTGGTTCAAGTTTTCCGGTAGTCAGAGCAACCAGATCTTGTAGTGGGCGTTTCGACATCCAAGGTATCCCTACAATCTCAGTACCCTTGACAACACGGATGGGGGTCGTATCCTCAATCACATGGACGTGAGCAGGTTTCCGATCCATGAAGGTCGTACTGCAAAAAACAGATGCCGCGTTGAGTGGGTCATGGTTACCAGGGAGCAGGTATACGGGAACAGGAACTTCCTTCAAAGCCTCGAGGGCACGTGAGACAGTTTTACGATCAACCAAGTTTGACTCAAAGACATCCCCACAAACCACCATAAACTGGCAATCTTCTTTTTTGGCAATGCGTCCAAGTTCACGGATAGCATCAAATCGAGATTGTGAAAATCGCTCCTGGACCCCTTCGGAGAAGAAGTGCCGAGTCATCCCTAACTGCCAATCACCAGTATGAAGAAAACGAATCATTACCTGCTCCTTTTCATGATTCTACTGTTTCGCCATTAAAGTCATATAGAAGCTCTCATTATCATTCAACCCCTAACGCCTTAAACACTGCATCTATTGGGTCTGCATAAAATCCGCTTTGGAACTTTGACAAAAGCTCACCCGGAACTGTTTGAAAGTCTTTAACGCTGCTTGAAGGGATGAGCACCCTTTTAGCGCCTGAATCAAGTGCAACACGCAGTGACTCTGCAAGATTTTCCACTGGGATAATATTTCCACCTAAACTCATGCTTCCTAAGACAACTATCTGCGATTGAACGTGCTTCTGCATCAATGATGATGCCAGCGCTACAACTGCCGCTAATGTTAGCGCCTCAGCAGAACCTGAATTGTGAAGTTCAACAACATGAATATGATAATTATAATCGCCGGCTTTAGGCGTAACGCTGACTCGTGATGCATTAGCTTTAAAATAATCAAAAGCAACTCGCAAACCTTCTTTAGCAGTATTACCTGCACCAGCCCCTGTAAATCTTGCAGTCCCCGTCCCAGGTGTCATTTGTGTTTCAATTCGATAAAGCCCTAAATGTCCATTACTTCCCCGAGACACGGTATGAATAATACCCGGATTCATCGGACCATCTGGAATAAGTGTTCCTCCACCTTGTTCAGGAACTGAGATATATTTTTCTTCATTGGTTTCCTTGTCAGCATAACTGAAATGAACTTCATAAAATTCCATCCCGCCGATTTTCTTTAATTGCTCCTTTATTCTACGACGTGTTTCAAGAGCATATTTTAAACACCGTTCAACTGCACCCTTGTCATATTCTCCATGCGGATATAGAAGTTTTAAAAGCCCTGATACAGTCTTTCTTACGGCAATTACATCACGTTGATTTAAATCTCTACCCAAGCGGAAATATTTATCAATTGCGTCAGAGAAATTCCTTTTTCTCATCTCTCGTAAATATTCTGCTAAGTAATCCACGATGAAACCATAATTATTCGTAAGGAATTCCGGTTTAAACTTAGGGATTTCCCAGCCAGGAATGTATGCGTGGAACCTGTCAAAGAATGCCGAATCTATCATGTTTTCTGGAAACGGTGATAGCAGATGGCTTGTTTTAACAAGTGTGTCAACTGATTGATTGATGTTGCCTACAAAAACCATAGAGGCATTCGCGTTTATCTGATCACGGCCACGGGCAAATGAACCCGATGCCATGTAATCTTTCATAATCTGAACGCCGTCTTTATCCGCAAATGTTATTCCGGCAACTTCATCAAATGCCACAATATCCCACAGTCCAACAAGCCCAATTTGCCTGCGGCTTAAATCATAAAAGAGATTCGCTACTGTTGTTTTACCGCCAGACACAAGAATGCTATTAGGGCTGATTTCCTTATAAAGATGGCTTTTCCCTGTGTTTCTCGGGCCAAGCTCACACACGTTATAATTATTTTCTACAAAAGGAATCATCCTCGCTATTAAATGCCACTTAACTCTTGGTTCAAATACCGACGGTTCCATTCCAGCTGAACGCAAGAGAACATCCAGCCATTGATCTTCTGTAAATGCGCGCCTGCCCTCAAAAAGAGGTTCTAAATCCATATTAGGCATCTGTATCGGCTTAATTTCTTCCAAAATAAATGGCGAGCCACCACCTTCTTCATAATGGTATCGCAGACTAACTATAGACCAGATGCCTCCTGCAAGAAGCTTCTGGTGCTTCTTGACCGTCGCACTTGGCACAATAACCTTTTTTATGCCTAAGTTAGAAAAGACAGCTTCATATATATCCTTTTTCTCATTAAGCGTAACTGTCACTTTATCAATGACCTTTAATCCCCCCTTCTCACGGACAATCGACTTAATCTTCTCCGATTCGTCTGGCCTCACATAATTGTCAGCAAGCACGCGTTTAACCGTTGCCATGCCATCATTAATAATCGCATCATCAGTTGACGCGCAGTATTGCCCTAAAAGATACTCCAGGACATACACAGGAACATTTGCGCCCTCTTTTACTTTTTTAGTTAGGTCCTTACGGACAACCTTTCCCGCAAAATGCTGATTTAATAAATCATCTAGAACTGTATTCATAATATATATCCCTCCCGATATTAAAAATCACTGGTAAACGCGCGGTCTATTTTAACTGGAATAGACTGCTCATCTATATCTGTATTCGCATTGCGAAAAACTAAACGGTATTTTTCAGTATTTGAAAAAACAATATTCTTGAGCGTTAAAATAACTTCTTTTTTTCGATCCGCCATCTCTTGAGAAATACTGTCAAAAGTTATTGTTTGAATATCACTGACCGGCTCGCTCCCAGCGTAAATGCCTATTTTATAAGTAACAGCTTTAACTCTATTGGACACAGCTTCAGTTTGCAATATTTCAAAGCGGTGACGCCCTGTGGTTATACGGTAATCCTGTCCCAATACCTGAACCCCTACCGTTTTTTCACGAGTTTTCTCTTTTTCTTTTCCACGTACCTGTTCTATCATTATCACCGGAACAACAACTTCCTGAAGGCTCATGCCTCCATGGAAAAATCGCGCGCCTCCGGTAAAATAAAATAAGCTCATTCCCTTAGGAAGCGCAAAAGGCATATCTTTCTCAGGAGATACCCCTGATGTATTTGATAAACTTGCTCGGTGAACATTTTCCATCAAAGGGATATATTTGCCCATAATGAATCTTTTATTCATCTTTAGCGTTTCATCGCCTGAATCCGCCACCTTATTGCGATCAGTTGTATCTGGGCGTCTATTGGTATAAACAAATCCATGATCGGCGGTAACAAATACATATTTAGCATGTAAATTATTTACCGCAAACGCGGCCATATCACATATTTCATCAATGGCTGTACGCACTGAGCTGAAGGCTTTGTCTTCAGTCTTTGCATCATCGCCAATAGCATCTATCGTATTGTGATAAACATAAATAATGTTTTTCCCTCGCATCATTTCTCTTGCTTCATCACGGGTTAAATTTCTAAACTCCTCGGATTTTATAGCCATGCCTTTATATGAAGATAATATTTCGTTTCTTTGAACCAAGGATACGCATGCCTTCCCATCAACTAAAATATCCCCCATATCCGAGACCTCTATCTGCTTGTGGGGAAGAAGTGTTGCCATCCCAAGTGATGTATATGAAGGCACGCTTCCCAGCATTGCTTCACATGTTGCCTTAAAACGGTATCTGCCATTTAATATTTCAGCAACTTCGGCACCTGCTTCATAGCGAAGGGCATCACTAATAATCACATACACAGCCGCATTCTTATTTCCTGCTTTTTTATGCGGGAAAGAACCATAAAAATCATACTGATTAGAAATCCCGCCTACTTTCCATGACTTAAGGTCAGCCTTCCCTTCCCAGGCAAGAGCAAGTTCATCAAGGAACCAATGCTGATACATATCTTCTATGCGGTCTTTGAGTTCTTTAAGAATCCCCCATCCTTTCGCATCCGCAAAGCCGGCGTGTTCATTGAAGAAACGATACAATCTGTCAAATTTGTAAAGATCTGTTTTATAGGCTTCTAAATATTCCTTTACACCGTCGTACTTAAATCCCTTTGGATATTCTCTCTTTAACACAATAAATTCTGCGGCAGCAATGAGCGCTTCATAAACAGACCAAAATGCGTCTCTTGGTATTTCATTGCTACCCGGTCGCTTTTTAGCCCAATACTTATTCTGCCTTCCTCGACAAAATTCACATACATAATCTTTATCTAACGTATTTTCATGTTCTAATATATATTGTTTCATTCCACCAGCGCATACTTTTTCAATATCAAAAAAAGTAACCGCGTCTTTAAGGGTTTCTAAATCGACATTTGATATATAGCTGTTTATCCCCAGAGCTTGCGCAATCATCTGTGATAACCGGTCATACGTACCGGCCATCCTCACACTATCGCGCCATCCACTCATACAAACAGCGGCGTCACGTACAAATCCGCCCGGTAACACAAATTGCTTCACATTATCAGATAACGACGATCCAATAAATGTATAAAGGTCACTGACGAAAAGACAAGTTATGAAATGCCGCAACGTTGGCGATTCGTGATGATATCCAAAAACCTCTTTTGCTAATAACCAAAAACTCTCTTCAAGATCCATTTTTTGAATGCTTATAAATACATCTGGTATAGAATCAAGCCCCTTATCAAAAGAGAAACTTTCAAAAAGAGCCTGCACGATATCAGAAAATCTGTCATTTTCGGATTTAACTAATACGGACAACATTTTCCGGTCAATTTCATTTTTCATATCGTGCGGTACAAGAATCTTTTTTAACGCTGAAACACGCTGTTCGCTTTTAAAGAATTTCTTCCGTTTATTGATGTGCTCTCGAAGATAATGGTGCTTTAAGCCAAGATCATCAACTACCATCGAAGATGTGTCAGCATAAAACTGATAGCTATAAAGACGAATATCCATCAACCAGTCGTCATTAGGCTCAGGCTGAGGAAATGGCGCATAAACGAGAAATTTATCAGATAGATTTTCGATTTCAATAGTTACTTTCGTCTTAAGCTGCCCAATTGTATCAGGACGTAAAACAGTTATCCCTTCGGGAATACATTCCTGGAGCTCAGCCTCACACTCGCCTTCAGCATCATTCCAGAAAACAACCCGGTTGATTTCTAATAACTCACCTAATTTATCTTTTATTTTTTGTATATCCATACTTTTTGGCGCTCTTTATAATCTGGACACAGTGTCCAGATTAATGTCCAGATACCTTTCTCTTGCCTCTTTCCGTTAACCGATATTTCTGTGTCGGACTTTTCGGTGAATTAGGCTGCGTCATTTCTACTAACTCCGCATTAAGTACAGGTTCTAAATACCGTTCCCGAAAATTTGCCTGTCCTTTTAACCCCAACTTCTCCTGTAATGCTTTCCGGCTCAACGGAGTGTTCAAAGCCATTAGCAATGGGATTACTTCACCTGTTACTTCACCTGTTACTTCACCTGTTACTTCACCTGTTACTTCACCTGTTACTTCGGGTGTGACTTGAGGGGTTATGAGTCCTGATGATTGTTTCCGGTCAATAAATTTTCGATGAATGGGTAGTTCGAACACAAAAAATGAACGGTCGTCATCTGTGTGAAAAATCGGCTGAGGGGAGTCATTCTTTTTGATAGCCCGGTATATCTTTGGCAATCCAGTGCCGCGCCCTTCTGTCATATCAAGTTCTTTTAAAAATTCACCTATCCGGCGGTTCCGATATCTTCTGGATACAAATAAACCTTTTTTAATATCCTTGTCCTTAATAGATCTATCCGGCCCAGGAAAACTCCCAATAGTGATTTTATCAGGTAATACGCGTACTTCAATCGGCTCGCGTATTTCATATGACCGATGGTACACAGCGTTGGTCAAGGCTTCTTCAATAGCGATATACGGATAATTAAAGCAGCGTTCTGCTTCTGCCTTGTGTGGAAATTTTTGAACATTTTCTTCAATGAACTGCGTTTTAATATAATTTAACGCGTCCGAGAGCATTACATTAACAGGACCTTTTGAATCTTATCAATCTGATTTACACGCAATCCCTTAGGCGGTAAAACAGGCCGTCCGTCTTTATCTTCAATCCCCAGCACAATATACCCGCCGCCTAAATTGTGAAAATCATTGGCGAACGCGCACAAAGAATGCATGGCCTCCTCAGGATTCCAGCCAGCCTTAAATTCAAGCCGTTCCCATTCAACTGTCCGCGCGGTTAATAAATCGTTGATATTAATCGGCAGATTCATCTTTTTCCTCTTTTACCCAGGCAATCTTTTTTACATCCGCCAAAAGCTCACCAAATTTCGCGTAATTAACTTTTACGCCATCGTCAAGATCCAGCTTAATTTTCATGTCCGCGCAATGACGCAGTCGTTCATCAAATTTAATAAGCTCGTCTTTCTGCTTTAATAACGATGAGATCTCTTTTTGAATCTTGTTTGCAGCGCTGGTAGATACAGCACTGTCCTTGTCTTTTTCGAGATGTTCAATATGTCGATTTATCTTTGTTTGAAGCGGGAGGACATATTCCGTTCGCATGCGTGAAAGTGCACCTTCATTGTAACGGTGTAAATAAACAAGTGCCTGAAACGCCTTTTCCTTGCCGCTTGTGAATAGCCAGTAAATTGGCCGTTTTTTATACGTCTGGCAATGATCCTTATAAAAGTCATTCACAAAATATCGGCGAATTGCTTCTCTTGAAGATTCACTGCCTTTACGCCCAACAGCCTCAGCAATAAAATCAAGGTTAGCATCGAGTCCCTTCTTATCCCATGCTGTCTCGATGAATCTAAAAAAACGACATGCCGCATCATCATCAAACCACTCATGATCCGTTATAGGAATAATCCCATCATCATCAGCCGGGAATATTTTATATTGGGTAGGATCAAATCCTTCATTGCCGTTATGCGCATAAATTAAACATGATTTATCTAACGAATAGCGGCCCATCACACAGCCAACAGCATAGCTAAAAAACTCTTTCATTGTGTCTGCTTTAAATCTCACCTCAAGTTCATCGTCAGTGAGCACACCCCTGTATCGAAATTTAGGATTAGCAAACAACGTAATTTCTTCAATAGGAACATCTGGAGTGAGCTCATCATTAAGACCGTAAGCTTCGATAAATATGCGATTATTTTCTTCTTCGAGTTGTTTCATTTGCTCAGTCATTTTACGACATTCATCCCTGTATACTTGATACGATTCAACAACAGTTTTCTTTTTAAATTGTAAAATAGGAAATTCCGTTGATTCCCAAGAAGTCTCAAAAGAATCCCAATCATGCTTTGAATTATTAATCAAACGTTTAACAACAACTTCAACTTTAATCAGGAAATTATTATCTTTAAATTTAGGAGAGATCGGTAAATCCTTAAGATTTCCATTCTGAAATTCAATCGTAGGGTTTATTGCTTTTAACAAACCAGCAGTAACATTTGAAGCAAGGAAACCAAGAAGTGGAAAAAGTACGTTTTCTTTACAAAAACAACTTGATCCTTTCATATCAAACATAAATCCTAAAGGGCTATACCTAATACCAAAATATGACGAACTTGTCGCTGTCCATGTTAAGCATTTCTGAAAATATGGATTAGTGAGTTTCAGCACGAACCCCACATTCCCATTAAGATATGGATATTTTCTTATAACATCATTTTTTATTTCCAAGCCATCGTTTTCCCAATCAACAACGTACTCATAATTTCCAGACCATTTACGAAAACTCCCACCTTTGTTATATGGAAACCACTTCATTCTTGAATCATAGGGGGTTCATTCCCCGCAGCTTGCTGCGAAAAAGTTATCTGGGATAAACATTCGATACCCCGTAGCTTGCTGCGGGGTAGTTGATTTAACTGCCTCTTTCATTGATCTTAGATTAAATCCAATCTTTGAATAATCAAGTTCCCACCAAAATCGAAGATATCTGTCATTATCTGTGGTTGCCATTCCCTGCTTTGGTTCAGCTACATCCTCAAGCAATTGACAAGTTGAGTAGAGATCTCGAACTTTGTCACTCACCCAATACGCAACTGGCGATCCAGGAATCTTTTTAAAGTCATCAATATTAGCGGTATAAAACCAATT